>CAKSGI010000019.1 GCA_934454005.1 uncultured Eubacteriales bacterium
AGATATGGAGAGACTAATTGCTGCAGTTGAATTTGGCGCAGATGCAGTATATCTAGCCGGAAAAGAATTTGGAATGAGAACGTCTCCTATTAATTTTAGTAGTGAGGATTTAAAAAAAGGTATTGAATATGCTCATTCTAAGAATGTGAGGGTCTACTTAACTTGTAATACACTTCCAAGAAATGATGAACTCGATAGACTTCCAACATTCATAGTAACCGCTAAAAATGCTGGTATAGATGCCTTTATTGTATCGGATATCGGTGTATTAAGTATAATAAAAAAGTATGCACCTAATGTTGATATTCATATATCTACTCAAGCTGGTATTGTGAATTATGCTACAGCAAATGCTTTTTATAAAATGGGTGCAAAACGTATTGTTTTAGCAAGAGAATTATCTTTAGACGAAATATCAACAATTAGAAAAAACATTCCATCTGACCTTGAAATAGAAACATTTGTCCATGGTGCAATGTGTGTGTCTTTCTCTGGTAGATGCTTACTTTCTAGCTATTTAACAGGTAGAGACGCCAATAGAGGAAACTGTGCTCAACCATGTAGATGGAAATATCACATTGTTGAAGAAAATAGGAATGGTCAGTTCTTTCCAATACAGGAATCTGATAATGGTACATATTTATTTAATTCTAGAGACCTATGCATGATAGAACATATTCCTAAAATTATTAATGCAGGCGTTACAAGTTTAAAAATAGAGGGAAGAGCTAAATCAGCATATTATGTCGCAGCTACAACAAATGCTTATAAACATGCTTTAAATGATTACTATAAGTTTGGAAATGAATGGAAATTATCAAGTTGGATAAAAGAAGAGGTGAACAAAATAAGCCACAGAGAATACAATACTGGTTTTTTCTTTAATAACGAACCTGGACAAGTCTATAGTAACGGCGGATATATAAGAGAATATGAAGTTGTTGCAGTTTGCGATGATTATAAAAATGGGATAGCTCAAATTTCTCAAAGAAATCGCTTTTACGTTGGTGATACATTAGATGTTTTAGAACCCTCTGGAAAACCTTTTGAAATTGAAGTTCTAAAACTTTATGATGAATGGAAAAATAAAGTTGATGTTGCACCTCATGCTATGCAAAAACTTTTTATGCCAACAGATAAACCAATAAAAAAAGGAGCTTTTTTTAGAAAAAAAATAACAAAAAAGGCATAATTTATTTTTTTAACTTAGAAAGGAATTTATATTATGGGAGTATTTGAAGAACTAAAGTCAAGAGGCTTAATTGCCCAGATGACAAATGAAGAAAAAATAAAAGACCTCTTAAACAATAACAAAATAAATTTTTATATAGGGTTCGATCCTACCGCTGATAGTTTACACGTTGGACACTTTGTTCAGATCATGGTTATGTCTCATATGCAAAAAGCAGGACATATCCCTATAGCTTTATTTGGTGGAGGAACTGGAATGATAGGAGATCCATCAGGAAAATCTGATATGAGGAAAATGTTAACAAGGGAAACTATAAACCACAATATAGAGTGCTTTAAAAAACAAATGTCTCGATTAATAGATTTTTCAAACAATAAAGCTATAATGGTAAATAATTCAGATTGGTTATCTGATTTAAATTATATAAACTTTTTAAGAGATATTGGCATTTGTTTTTCTGTAAATCGTATGCTTTCGTTTGAATGTTATAAACAAAGACTCGAAAAAGGATTATCATTTTTTGAATTAAATTATATGTTGATGCAAAGCTATGATTTTTTAGTTCTTAATAGAAAATATAATTGCATTTTGGAACTCGGAGGAGATGATCAATGGAGTAATATTATAGGCGGAGTTGAATTAATAAGAAAAAAAGATAGCAAAGAAGCTTACGGTATGACATTTACTCTATTGACAACAAGTGAAGGCAAAAAAATGGGAAAAACAGAAAGTGGAGCTGTTTGGCTTGATTCTGAAAAAACAAGTCCCTATGAGTTCTATCAGTACTGGAGAAATGTTGACGATGCAGATGTTGTAAACTGTTTAAAAATTCTTACATTTTTACCTTTAGGTGAAATTGATGAACTCGCAAAACTAAAAGGAAGCGAAATAAATAAAGCAAAGGAAATACTTGCTTATGAAGTTACTAAATTGATTCATGGAGAAGAAGAAGCAACTAAAGCTCAAGAAACTGCTAAAGCCTTATTCACATCAAAAACAGATACTGATAATATGCCATCAACCCAAATAGATAGAACTATTTTTGACTCTAATAAAATATCTATTATAGACCTGTTAGTAAACTTAAAATTGGTCCCTTCTAAGGGTGAAGCTAGACGCCTTATAAATCAAGGAGGTATATCCATAAATGGAGAAAAAGTTTTAACTATTTCAGAATCTGTAACGTTAGAACAATTTGCTAATAAAGGATATATTATAATAAAAAAGGGTAAAAAAGTATATCATAAAGTAACAATTAAATAAACTTAGTTATATATTTTCGAAAGTAGGTTAAAAGTTCATATGGGTGCAAAAATGAAAAGCTTTTTTGTATGTTCAGAATGTGGTTTTGAATCAGCTAAATTATACGGAAAGTGTCCTGGATGTGGCGAATGGAATACTATGAATGAAGAAATTAAAGATATTTCAAAAAATGTAAAATCAAATATCAACAAATTAAAAAAATCTTCAGAATTTATATCTCCAATTTTGATGAACGACATAGACATTAAAGATGAGGAAAGATATCATACTGGCTTTTCTGAATTGGATAGGGTTCTTGGTGGTGGAATAGTTAAAGGTTCTATAGTGTTACTTGGTGGAGATCCAGGAATAGGTAAATCCACCATACTTCTGCAAATATGCAATAATCTTGGCAACAAACTCAAAATTTTATATGTATCCGGTGAAGAATCTAAAAGACAATTAAAATTAAGAGCCTCAAGACTAAAAGTGGATACTTGTAACCTGTACGTTTTGACCGAAACAGATATTGAATATATAATTGAGGGAATAAGAACAGAAAAACCAGATTTAGTATTAATAGATTCAATTCAAACGATGAGTCTTCAAGACTTATCGTCTTCACCTGGAAGTGTATCACAAGTAAAAGAATGTACTAATGCATTAATGAGGATAGCTAAATCTTTAGATACCCCAATTATAATTGTTGGACACGTTAATAAAGATGGGGCTATTGCCGGACCTAAAGTTTTAGAACATATAGTTGATACTGTTTTATATTTTGAAGGTGACAGACATATGTCATATAGAATATTAAGAGCTATAAAAAATAGGTATGGATCTACGAATGAAATAGGTGTTTTCCAGATGTTTGACAATGGCCTTCAGGAAGTTGAGAATCCATCGTTGATGTTGTTGTCTGGAAAACTTAAAAATGTATCTGGGACTTGTGTTGCATGCGTTATGGAAGGCTCCAGACCTATTCTATCAGAAGTTCAAGGGCTAGCTACATCATCTGGATTTGGAAATCCCAGGCGAATGGCTACCGGTTTTGATTATAACAGGTTATCTTTATTACTCGCTGTTTTAGAAAAACGTGCTGGATATTTTTTTTCCAATATGGACACATACATAAATATTGTTGGTGGAATGAAACTTGATGAACCTGCAGCAGATTTAGCTATAGCAGTTTCTCTGATTTCAAGTTTAAAGGACATAGCTATAAGCGACGACGCTGTTGTTTTTGGAGAAATTGGACTTGCAGGAGAAATAAGGTCTGTTTCGCATGCACATGAAAGAATCTCTGAATCTGCTAGACTTGGGTTTAAGCGCTGTATTTTACCATATCACAATTTAAAATCTATTAAAAACTGTAACAATGATATTGAATTGATAGGTGTAAGAAGTATAAGACAAGCTTTTGAAATTTTAAGTAAATAATTTAATTCTATAATTTATATTTTTTAAGGATAAATCGCGTAAACTTTTCAAATAATACCTTTTAAGGGGGAATTATTTAATGAAAAAGTACGTGATTTTATTTTTTATAACTATAGCAGTTATTATAACAATGAAAGTTGGAGTCAGCTACTTAAATAATAGTATTGTAGATGTTGATATTATCGATGTAGCAACATCTACCGTAGAAAATACAGTTTTGTGCTCTGGTATAGTGGAATATAGCAATTCTCAAAATGTTATAAGTAATTGTCCAGCTTTAATAAATGATATATACGTAAAAGAAGGGGAACAAGTGAAAAAAGGAGATTCATTAGTCAATTTAACTAACGTAAAAATAGATAAAAACTCTACTCCTAATATCGATCCGTCGGATATAAACAGTGTTGGAGGATTGAACAACATTGAAAATATACAAGAAGTTTATAACAATTTTTTATTAGAATCACAGTCAAAAAATAATAACTACACTAAATTTGGAGACCCATATAATTTGAAAGCCCCTATTTCTGGTTTAGTAGTATCTGTTAATATTAAGAAAAATGATATTATTAATGGAAATTCCTCTATAATTACAATAGCTGATACAAATAAGATGCAAGTTAAATTATCAGTAAATGAATCTAAAATATCAGATATAAAACTAGGTCAAAGGGCAATTATAACTGGTGTAGGATTTAAGGGATTAGAATACTCAGGAAAAGTCACAAAAATATCAAATGAGGCCGAAAAAATAGTTGGTCCTTCAGGAAAAGAAACCGTAGTTAATGTTATAGTAGAGTTAGATAGTGCAAATAAAGATATAAAACCCGGGTATACAGCAAAGTGTAAAATCATAACCTCTAAATCCGATAATGTATTGTTAACACCCTATGAATCGGTAAAATCTGATAATAGTGGTCAGGAATATTTATACAAATATGTAAATGGAAAAGCAATTAAAACATTTGTAGAAACAGGTAATGAGTACCAAAACGGATATGAAATTATCTCTGGAATTACATTAGGTGATAGAGTTATACAAAAAACAGATAAATTATATAATAATTGTAGAGTAAACATTGATAAGAATAATTATTGAGGTATGGTTATATAAACTATGATAGATATAATAAAATACTCATTTAAAAATTTTTATAGAAAAAAAATAAGAAGTATCCTAACAATATTAGGAATTTCTATAGGAGTAGCGTCTGTTATAATTATCGGAAACATAAGCCAGTGCGGTTCGTGTGCAATAACTGGAGAATTGGACAGTTTAGGTTTAGGGGGCCTTACTATCACTAGCGATTGTTCAGATTCTTATAATTTGACTGATAACGAACTTGATATTGTAAAACAAAATAACAATGTAAAACAAGCAACTCCAATTATGATGCAAAATACTTGTGCCTATACAGGTACAAATCAAATAAATAGTTTTTTATGGGGAATAGATTCTAAGGCAAACCAGATAATATCTCTGCAAGTATTACACGGAAGAAGTATAAATAGTTCTGACATTAAATCATATAGTAATGTATGTATGGTAGACCAAAATTTTTCTAAAACTATGTATGGAAATGACAATATAGTTGGCCGTAAAGTTTCCATATTGTGCGGAAACATAATAGAAGAATATGAAATAATAGGAATAATAAAAACCGGAAGTGGCATTTTGCAAAATGTTATAGGTGATTATATTCCAAACTTTATTTATATACCTTATACTACTATGCAAAATACAACAGGTAAAAGGTCATTTGATCAGATTGCTGTAAAGCTAAAGGATGGTACGAATTTAGACACTGCAGGAAATGATATAGTAAGATCACTATTAAGATCTAACGGAATAAACGAAGGTTATCATTCAAATAATTTATCGAAACAAAGACAAGGGCTAGATAACATCATGAATATCGTTACTATAATATTGTCTGCAGTTGGAACAATATCACTATTTGTTGCTAGTTTAAGCATTATGACAGTTATGTTAGTTTCCGTTACAGAAAGAACAAAAGAAATTGGTATAAAGAAATCTATAGGAGCAAGTAAAAAAGATATACTAATAGAATTTTTAGTGGAAGCACTAATGCTATCAATAATAGGGTGTTCAATAGGAAGCATAATAGGAATTATCTTATCATATATTGGAGCATACTTTTTTGGTATAAATTTAGTAATGCGCATAGACATAATTATTTTATCTATACTATTTTCAATTGGAACGGGGGTTTTGTTTGGAGTATATCCAGCAATAAAAGCATCCAATTTGAAACCGGTTGATGCATTAAGAAGAGAATGAGAATTGTAATTATACAAAATGAATATTTTGTATAATTAAGAATAGGTTTGGGAAATAATTTAGATTTGATTTGCTGGTTTTTTTTTAATTTGTTATAATATTATTAATTTATAAATATTATGAGGTTAAAAATAAACTATGAATCCAAACTATATGAAAGAAGCTCCAAATATTATTAAAGAATTTCTAGGATATATGCAAACAATAAAAGGAAAATCTGAAAAAACAGTTGATGAATATTATATTGATCTTAGAACATTTTTTAGATATATAAAAATATCTAAAGGTTTGATTGATAGCCGTATTAAATTTGAAGATGTGAAAATTGATGATATTAATATTGATATTATAAAAGAAATTACTCTAACAGATGTTTTTGAATATATGAATTATTTAATAGCTGAACGTCATAACGGAGCCTCTTCTAGATCAAGAAAGTCTTCTAGTCTTAGAACTTTTTTTAAGTACCTTACAAATAAAACTGGAAAATTAAAAAATAATCCTCTAACCGAACTTGAAAATCCTAAACTAAAGACATCTTTACCTAAATATTTAACTCTAGAGCAATGTCTGGATTTGTTAAATTCCGTTGATGGCAATTATAAGGAAAGAGACTATTGTATTTTAACCTTATTTTTAAATTGTGGAATGCGACTTTCGGAATTAGTTAATATTAACATTAATGATATAAAATCAGATAATACTTTAATAATTACTGGTAAGGGAAATAAAGAAAGACTGGTATATCTAAATAATGCATGCATTTCAGCAATAAATAACTACAAAAAAGTTAGACCTATAGATGGTGTTATTGACAAAAAAGCATTATTTATAAGTAAACAAAAAAAACGTATAAGTCCTAAAACAATACAATATATAGTTAACAAATATCTAAAAAAAATTGGCCTTGATAATCAAGGATATTCTGTACATAAACTACGTCATACAGCAGCAACGCTCATGTACCAATATGGGAATGTGGATATTAGAATTTTAAAAGACATATTAGGTCATGAAAATTTAGGCACCACACAAATATATACACACATATCAAACGAACAAATGCAAAAAGCTTCTATATCCAATCCATTGTCTAATATAAAAAACAAGTAGAAAATATTTTTATAATCTTTTCTACTTGTTTTTATTTATGCTCCAAAAGATATTCCTATACTAGTAGCTGATTTAATAATATCAGAGTTCTTTGGAACTGTTTTTAATTTTCCTGCAATATTCTTTAACTTTACAGGAATTATTTCATTATTTACTAACGCTACCATATTCCCATATTTTTCCTCTATGATAAGTTTGGCTGCTTCAGCCCCTAGTCTTGTTGCAAGGAGCCTATCATAAGGACAAGGACCACCACCCCTTTGAAAATGACCTGGAACAGTTACTCTTATTTCTTGCTCTGTGTACTCCCCTATTTGTTTTGCTAGTTCATAGGATATTGAGGGATAATGTGATTTATCTTTTCTTTGTTTTTGTTCCTTTTTAGGTAATTTAGAAAACTCTTCGGACATAGCTCCTTCAGCAACAGCTAAAATTGAGAAATGTTTCCCTTTCTTTAATCTTTCATCCAAAGTATGAACAATAGTTTTGACTTTGTATGGTATTTCAGGAATCAAAATTACATTTGCACCTCCGGAAATCCCTGCATATAATGTTAACCAACCTGCTTTATGTCCCATTAATTCAACAATAAATACTCTTCCATGAGACGTAGCCGTTGTATGAATACAATCAATGACATTGGTAGCTATATTTACGGCACTCTGGAATCCAAATGTCATATCTGTTCCCCATAAATCATTATCTATTGTTTTGGGAAGCGTTACTATATTTAAACCTTTTTCACTAAGCAAATTTGCTGTTTTATGAGTTCCATTACCTCCTAATATTACCAAACAATCTAACATCATTTTATTATAATTATTTATCATTAATTGTACTTTATCAATACTATTCTCATCAACAAACTTCATCAATTTGAACGGCTGTCTTGAAGTTCCTAAAATAGTTCCACCCAACGTTAATATTCCAGAAAAGTCATCCTCATTCATAAGATGATAATCTCCATCTATAAGTCCCCTATATCCATCTTTAATTCCATATACTTCAATATTAACTCCATAATGCTCATATAATGCTTTAGTTACACCTCTAATTGCCGCATTTAGCCCTTGGCAATCTCCACCGCTAGTTAAAATTCCAACTCGTTTCAAACTGTATCTCTCCTTTAATATTTATTAGCGTTAAACATATTTGATATTTCTCTTTGTGAATTTATAATTTGTTTACCATCTTTTTTAATATATTCAGTATTTGATAATTGGATTTTAGCATTTACAGTATCTTTTAATATAATGCCCAAAATATATGAAATTCTTTCTTTTAAATTTTTATTTTCAACTGGAAAGACAAGTTCTACTCTTCCATCTAAATTACGCTTCATCCAATCTGAACTACCAAGATAAATTTTAGGATTTCCTGCATTTTCAAATTTAAATATTCTACTATGTTCTAATAATTGCCCCACTATACTTGTAACAGTTATATTTTCACTAATACCTTCTATTCCTGGAATTAAACAGCAAATCCCTCTCACTATTAATTCTATTTTAACTCCAGCTTTGGATGCATCGTAAAGTTTAGAAATTATTTTAGGGTCTACAAGAGAATTCATTTTTGCAGTTATTCCACTTTTAAGCCCATTTTTAGCATTTTCTATTTCATTGTTAATAGCGTTAATAAAAAATTTTCTCAGCGTTTTTGGGGCTAATATCATTTTTTTATATTTGTAGTTTGTCTCATTTCCTGCTAGTTCTTCAAATAATTCCATTGCATCGTCGCCAAAATCTTTATCAGCTGTAAACATTCCTATATCTGTATATAGTTTTGCTGTTAAATCATTATAGTTGCCAGTCCCCATGTGGACATAGTTTCTTAAATGACCGTTCTCTAATCTACTTACAGCTATAACTTTACAATGTGTTTTTAACTTCTTAGGACCATAAATAACTTTGCAACCTGCATTTTTTAATTTTTTAGCCCATAAAATGTTATTTTCCTCATCAAACCTAGCCTTTAACTCTACTAATACTGTTACCTTTTTACCTCTTTTGCACGCATCTATCAAAGAGTTTATTATAGGTGAATTTTCACTTACTCTATAAAGTGTTTGTTTTATACTAATAACCTTATCATCATTTGTGGCATCTTTAATAAATTTTAAAACAATATCAAAACTTTCAAAAGGATGATATATTAATTTATCGCCTTTCTGAATTGATTTAAATATATCATTATTACTATTAAAATCAATAGGTGGATTTATGGGAATAATAGGTTTAAAAAAATAATCTTCAAAACCTTTTTGTTTAATAAAGTTAGATAAAAAGGTTAAGTCAATAAAACCGGGTATCTTATAAATTAAATTCTTATTTATTCCCAGAATTTGAACTAAAATATCTCTAATTTCTTTAGAATTTTTTTCACTTATTTCTAATCTTACAGGTTCTGATTTTTTTCTTTTGCTAACAGACTTTGCAATACTAGACAAATAATCTTCATCATCATTAATTACATCAAAGTTTGCATTCCTCGTAATCCTAAACACACAGCTCGACTTTATTTTGTAGTTATAAAAAATAGATAATATTCTGTTCATTATAATTTCTTCAACCATAATGTATTTTCTTATATTGTCATTAGATGGCAGTTCTAAATATCTTTTTAAAGATTTTGGAAGAGGTATAATTGCAATTTTATTTTTGTTATTTTTAGATGTAATTATAGAAGCAATATTAATACTTTTCCCCGGCAATAATGACATTGACTTTATGTCATCTATTATGAATGGAGTTAAGGACGGTAAAATTATTCTTTCAAAATAATCACTAATATAGTCTTTTTGTTCTTTATTAAGTTCGGATATAGATATAAACTGTATTCCGTATTCTTTTAAATCTGGTAAAATTGATGATTTAAGGCAATTATACTGTGATTTTACAAATACATCAAGTTTTTCATATAATTTGTAAAGTTTTTCGGAAGAAGTTAGACCTGATATCTGAATAGAATCTGTATTTTTTGATTTATAAATTACCCTAGGAACTCTGACCATAAAGAATTCATCAAGATTTGATGATGTAATAGAGAGGAATTTTAATCTTTCCATAATAGGATTACTTTTATTTAATGATTCATCTAAAACTCTAAAATTGAAGTCTAACCAACTAAATTCACGATCATTATATGGAATATCATATTTTTTCAATCGATTTCCCCTCCAAATAAACACTAGATTTTTTCTATGTATTCAACCAAATCTGCAACGGCACCATCGTCACAACTTCCAACAGTAATGTCTGCGACTCTTTTTAAAGCTTCTACAGCATTATAAGTAGCTACTCCAATGTGTGCAGCTTTTACCATTTCTATATCATTGTAATAGTCTCCTATTGCATATGTTTTAGATAAATCAACATTTAAAATCTCTGAAAGTTTTAAAAGTCCTTCACCTTTATTTACGGAACTAGATATCATTTCATAATAATTATCTGAAGTTGCTACAAAATTAACCCCAGCATGATTAATAGAATTAACAAAGTCTATAACATCTTTCATAAACTTATTTTCCATAGCAAATAGTACTTTATATATTTTTTTACCGATAACATCCTTTATACTACATTTTGGACATTCAATTTTTTCATTTTTCATATGCCTTTTTACATAATACTCAGCATTTATTAAATATATTTCTCTATCTGCATAAATTTCTATTCCTACATTTGGAAATTCTTTCCTTATACTTTCTATATATTTTATAGAATCCTTACATAAAGGATTATCCCAAATAATCTTTTCATTTTCAAAATCGTATAAAACTGTGCCATTCATTAATATGCATGGCACATTAGGTTTAGAAATCTCTACACATCCTCGCCCAGATTTCATCGATCTTCCTGAAGCAATAGAAAAGTATCCCCCCTCTTTTTTCAATCTTTCTATTGCATCAATATTCCTTTTAGGAACACTAAAATTATTATTTATTAAAGGACCATCAAGATCAGAAACTAATAAAATACCACTTAATTTCGATTTCATTATTTATATCCCCTTTTCTAATTTTAATAAAAATTTTTTAAAATAATCTGGTAATTCAGATTCAAATTCTAAATATCTATTATCTCTGGGATGATTAAATCCTATTAACTTGGCGTGGAGACATTGTCCATTTAAAGATTTTATTATTTTCTTAGGACCATATACAGTATCTCCCGCCACAGGATGACCTATATATGCCATATGTACTCTTATTTGATGCGTCCTTCCGGTTTCTAATTTCAACCTTATATGTGTAAAACCATTAAACCTATTTAAGACTTTATAATACGTAATTGCATTCTTGGAAGATTTATCTGTTACAGCCATCTTTTTTCTATCATTTAAATTTCTTCCTATAGGAGCATCTATCGTACCGGATTCATTTTTAAAGTTTCCATATACTATTGCTTCGTATTCCCGATTGAAATTATGTTCTTTTATTTGAAGTGCTAATTTATGATGTGAAAAATCATTTTTAGCAACTATAAGTAATCCACTAGTATCTTTATCTATCCTGTGAACTATTCCAGGACGTATCTTTCCATTAATGCCAGATAGAGTACCTGCACAATGAAATAAAAGCGCATTTACCAATGTTCCATTATAATTACCTATAGCTGGATGTACAACCATACCTTTAGGTTTATTTACTACTAATAAATCATCGTCTTCATAAATAATATTAAGAGGTATATTTTCAGGTAGAGTTTGAATTATTTCAGGTTTCGGAATATTAACATCAATAATATCATTATTTTTTATTTTATAATTATTTTGTTTAATAATATTATTGACTAATACATATCCTTTATCAATCATTTTTTGAATAGATGATCTAGTTATATTTGCTTCAGATAATTTATATGATAAAAATTTATCAATTCTAACTCCCGAATCTTCTTCATTCACAACAAACTTATAATAATTACTCAAAAAATCACCTTATTTTTTTATAATACTTTCTGATCTATTTTTTTCATAACCAAAAATTATCCAAATAAACAATAGCATCGTACCAAATGTTATGCAATAATCTGCAAAATTACAAACAGGAGGAAAAAATGATACTTGGATATAATCTATAACATAACCTAAAAAAATTCTATCTATTAAATTTCCTATTCCTCCTCCGATAATAAAAGCTATAGAGACATTAAATAACAAACTACTAACTTTAAAAAAAGCCACATAAATGAGAAAAATCATAACTACACAAGTTGTAATTATAAAAAAATATCTTTGATTACTAAAAATTCCAAAAGCAGCACCTCGATTCTCTAGGTAAGTAAAATCTAGCAATCCATTTATTACAGTTATATTTCCATTCGGTTTTAAATTATTAACAACAATGTACTTAAAAATTTGGTCTAATCCTACTATTAAAGTTGAGATTAAAAATATTAAAATAGTCAAAAAACTCACCCTTTTATTATAAATTTTACAAAGAAACAGCGATGTATCCAAAAGACACACCGCTCTTTATTAATTATTTTTGATTCTCTAATATCTTTACACATCTATCACATAAAGAATCATGTTTAGTATTTTGGCCTACCGTATCACTGTATACCCAACAACGTTCACATTTATTTCCACTTGCATGAGTTATAGTTATAGAAACACCGTTAAATTGATCTGATTTAATTTCTCCTAGACCACCAGATTTTACCTGGACTTTAGAAACTATAAATATAGTTTTTAAATCTTTTTCAGAAGATTTTATAAAGTTAAATATTTCATTATTCTCACAATATAAAGTTACTTTTGCATCTAAAGACGAACCTATAACTTTATTTTTTCTTGCAAGTTCAAGGGATTTTTGAACTTCATCTCTTAGTAAATGAATTTTATCCCAATACTCTTTAAAAGAACCGTCTACGATTATCCCTGTTAAAGATGGCATATTATTAAACAATACAGACCTAGAATCATCATTTTCTCCATGTCTCATAGCTTGCCATATTTCTTCTGATGTAAAAGCAAGGATAGGTGAAACTAATCTTGTCATAGCGTCTAAAATCATATAAATGGTTGTTTGTGCGGCCCTTCTAGACTTGCTATTAGCATTTTCAACATATAATCTATCTTTTAAGATATCAAGATAAAAATTAGACATATCGACTACACAAAAATTATATATTCTATGATAAACCTGATGAAACTCAAAGTTATCATATGCAATACGAACTTTATTATTTAACTCATCAAGTTTAGATAGAGCCCATTTGTCTATTGGTAACAAGTCATCCATTTTTACCATATCCTCTTTAGGATAAAAGTCATATAAATTCCCTAAAATATATCTAGCGGTATTCCTAATTTTTCTATATGATTCAGAAAGCTGTTTTAATATATCATTAGAAATTCTTACATCTGAGTGGTAATCAGATGATGCAACCCAAAGTCTTAAAATATCAGCACCATATTTGTTTATAATTTCATCGGGAGATATACCATTTCCTAAAGATTTCGATTGTTTATGTCCTTCTCCGTCAACTACCCACCCATGCGTAACTACAGACTTATATGGAGCTTTACCATTAGTCGCAATAGCCGTTAAAAGTGATGATTGAAACCAACCTCTATATTGATCTGCACCTTCTAAATACAAATCTGCAGGCCATGATAGGTCTGATCTTTCTTGACAAACTGCCGCATGTGATGTTCCAGAATCAAACCAAACATCCATTATATCTTTTTCTTTTTCAAAAGATGATGCCCCACATTTTTTACATTTTATATCACTAGGCAATATTTCATCTGCAGATTTAACAAACCAAGCATCTGAACCTTCATTTTTAAATAATTTAGAGACAACCATCATAGCTTTCTTGTCTATTAGTGGTTCACCGCACTCTTTACAGAAAAATATAGGTATTGGAACTCCCCATTTACGCTGACGAGAAATACACCAATCTTTCCTATCTTTTACCATTGATGTAATTCTATCTTCACCCCAGCTTGGAATCCATTCTACTCCTTTAATTGCCTCTATAGCCTTATCTTTAAAATCATCAATAGAACAAAACCATTGCTCAGTTGCTCTAAATAGTACAGGTTTTTTACATCTCCAGCAATGTGGATACTGGTGCACTATTTTTTTTATAGCAAATAAATACCCATTTTGTTCTAAATATTTTGTGATCTCTTTATTGGCCTCATCAGTTGTAAGTCCAGCAAACATATCTCCTGCCTCAGCTGTTAGCTTACCAGAAGCATCTACAGGCACTATTATTGGAATTTCTGGATAATTCTTACAAACATCAAAGTCTTCAACTCCATGTCCAGGGGCTGTATGAACACAACCAGTTCCACTTTCTAGAGTAACATGATCACCAACAATAACTAAAGACTCTCTATCTAAAAATGGATGTTTTACTTTTATATATTCTAGATCAGATCCTTTAAAAGTTTTAATAACTTCAAAATTTTCTTTATTAGCAATATTCATCGAATTTTTATATAATTCTTCAGCCATTATGTAATATTCATTATCACTTTTTATTAAGCAATAATTAAAATTAGGACCAACACAAATAGCAACATTTCCAGGTAATGTCCAAGTCGTAGTAGTCCAAATAACAAAATATGTTTTGTCTAATGGAATATCTTTTAAAATATTTTTGCTGTCTTTCGAAACTTGAAATTTTACATAGATAGAATAACATTTATCCTCTGAATACTCTATTTCTGCTTCTGCTAAAGCTGTTCTACATTCTGGGCACCAATATACAGGTTTTAATCCTTTATAAATGTGTCCATTACAAGCCATTTCTGAAAAGACTTCAATCTGTTTTGCTTCGAACTCTTTTAAAAAAGTTATATAAGGTTTATCCCATTGAGCTAATATACCTAATCTTTTAAACTGATCTCTTTGATCATTAACATAACCATTTGCAAAATCATGGCATATCTTTCTTAATTCTATATCTGATAAACTACTAGCTTTTTGTGCACCAACTTTAGCCCTTGCCTTTAACTCTGTTGGTAATCCATGAGTATCCCAGCCTGGTATAAACGGAGATTTATATCCAGACATATTTTTATATCTTACAACAAAATCTTTTAAAGTTTTATTTAATGCATGACCTAGATGAATATCTCCATTCGCATATGGAGGACCATCATGCAATACATATAAAGGTTTACCCTCATTTTTTTCCATGAGCTTTTCATATAAATGTTTAGTTTGCCATTCCTTTAAAATTTCAGGTTCTTTTTTTGGAAGACCCGCTCTCATAGAAAAATCTGTAGTTGGTAAATTAAGTGTATTATTATAATCCTTAGACATTAGAAATAAAGCCCCTCTTTAATTTTATTTGTATTTCTATAAAAATTACTCAATTTCCTTAAAATTATTTATAATTTTCTCCAAATTTTAATTTTTCAAATTTCATTTCTTTTTTCTGTTCTGACTGCTCTTTACCGGAAATAACATCCGTCTTATTTTCTGAATTTTCTTTCTTTAAGAGTTTACTTATTTCTTCATTTACCTTTTCTATACTTCCGACAATCGGCATCCCAATATTAACTTTTGTCGACGCACTTGTTTTATTATCTTCATTTGAATTATTTTCTTCTACTTTTTTTATAATTACTTCTGAATTTGGCAAAGAATCAATTAACTTCAAATGTTCTTTATACATTTTAATAAGTTTAGTTCTAAAATTAACTGACTCTTTTTTTATCTCGTATAATTCAGCCTTTTTATTTTCGAGTTCAGTTTTTGTTTTAGATATAATTTGTTTAGCTTCTGTATTTGCTGCTTCTATTATGTTATTAGAATTCTTTTTTGCACTTTCTATTATTTCATCATGTTTTTGCTTAGCCTCTTTTAAGGAATTTTCAGAAAGTTTTTGAGCATTTAACAAAGTGTTCTTTAAAGATTCTTCATCATCTCTATATTTTTTTACTTGAGTTGCTAAAACTGATAGTTTTTTTTCTAGATCCATTTTTTCTTGAATTAAGTGTTCAACGGTTTCCTGAACATCATCAATAAAAGAATCCACTTCATCTGCACGGTAACCTTTCATACTTGATTTCCTAAAACTAACATATTTTATATCATCAATTGTTAGCAATGAAATTCACTCCTTTTATGTATACTGTATAATATAACTTTTAAATTAAAAATAAACTCCACTATTTTCTAGTTCATCAAGAAAATCTTCGCCAGTTAAATCAACATTATAAGGAGTAATGACATATGTTCCAGTTGCCACTTTTTTAATCTTGCCTCCATTAGCATAAGTAACACCACTTAAAAAGTCAATTATTCTTCTAGCAGTTTCATTATTTGTATTTTCTAGATTCAGCACAATAGTATGAATTTTTAAAAGCTCATCTGCTATAGTACGTGTTTCTTCACCAAAACGTTCTGGCTTAAACAATACTACTTGTAATTTAGCTGTTGCATGAATATTTACGACTTTATTGTTTCCTTGATTTGAACTACTATGTCTTGATTCTTTTCTACTTTCATTTCTATCATCATGATCATCCTCATCCTGATAATCATATTCATAATCGTACTCATCATATTCATCTTCTGGAGATGTTAAAATATCCTTAAATTTTTGTACAAAGTTTGCCATATTTGTGTTCCTCCTAAATAAAAACCTTTATATTCTTTTTCCAAATAAGCTTGAACCTATTCTAATCATTGTACTTCCTTCTAGAATAGCTTCAACATAATCGTCTGACATTCCCATTGATAAAATGTCCATACAGATATTATCTAATTTTTTTCTCTTAATGTCAATAAAAATTTTATTTAATTCAGAAAAATATTTTCTAATTTTTGATTTTTCTTCACAAATTGGAGGGATTGCCATCAATCCTTTAATTTTAACAGACTTAAATTCGATTGATTTTACTAATAAATCTTCTAAATACTCAGGTAAAACACCTGATTTATTTTTTTCACGACCTATATTAACCTCTACTAAAATATCAGAAGTTATATTATTAATAGAAGATACTCTATTAATTTCGGTCATTAATTTCAAAGAGTCTACTGATTGAATACATTTTACCTTTCCAACAATTTTTTTCACCTTATTAGTTTGAAGATGACCTATCATGTGAAGATTACAATTTTCAAGTTTTAAACTATCATATTTACTATTAAGTTCTTGAACTCTATTTTCGCCGATATCCGTTATTCCTAAGGATATTGCATAATTTATTATATCTGGTGGCACTGTTTTAGTTGCAGCTAATAAAGCAATTTCTTTAGAGTTTCTTCCTGCTTTTAATGCAGCATTGCAAATATTTTCATTTATTCTTTTAAAATTCTCTTCAATTGTGTCAACCAACAACTTTTCCATTATATAAATTTGCCCCCTCTATAACAACTTCATCTAAAATGTTAATTGTTTCACCATTAAACAATTCATCATCACCTGGGTATTGTTTACAAATAATATAATTATTATTTGAGAAAATTGGAATCACCTGTTTAAAAATAAGTTCTTTTCCTCGTCTGACGTATACTCCCTTTACAATCTTTTCTTCTACAATTTCATTATTGTTATCATCATACTTTACATTTCTTACTTTGTCTTCATGGAGTGATTTTTTGTTTATCAATAGTCCTTCATATGTGTTAATATTAATTTTTATTGTTTCATTTCTTAAAAACGAAAGACTGGGATTCATATAATCCAAACATAAAACAACAGCAGCTTCGGATTTTCTATCTTGTTGATTAATAGCAGAAACGGTAGCAGGAATTTTATCAGACAACGCAAATGGTAATGTTATAC
>CAKSGI010000020.1 GCA_934454005.1 uncultured Eubacteriales bacterium
ATGTATTGTAAACCTACACAGTAAACCTACAAAACCTACAAATTTATACTTGACATACTAATTTACGATTTGGTATAATTATTTTTTAAAAATATTTTAAACAGTTATAAAGGTGGTATAACATTATGAAAAAAATCGTTGCTTTTACACTATGTATAATATTTACTTTTTCGTCAGCATTTTCTTTAAAAACTTTTGCAGCACTTGAAGATATTAAAATTCTAGGTGGAAGTTATGAAAAAATAAGAGAATCAGTTAGTGAATATAAAAAGAGTCCTGATCATGATGATGAAGAATATCACTGTCATCACTTAATATCAAGGGAGGCTCTCAATACTTGGAGCAATCACATAATTTCAGCTAACGGAGGATTAATAGGAAGAGAATACAAATTCTTAACTGATTCTGAAATCCAATATTGGACCCCTGGCATAATTATGGAAAAAGAAGATCACGAAAAAACATTAAGTTTCTGTTGTGAAGATTCTACAAAAGAACAAAAAGAATTTTCAAAGATATATCGTGATTATCAAGCAAGAAAAATTATAAATAATGGTGATATTATTGGTATTCTTGATTATGAAACAAAACTTATAAAAAATATTTTTGGTGAAAAATATAACCGAGCAATAAAGGAAGTATGGGCTTATATCAATAGCTTAGAATTCAGGCATTCGAGACATGGCATTTTATCAATGAAAAATCCTTATAATGGAACAAAATTTGAAATCCCGTTTGGTGTACAATTTTAAAAGATAATAAAAAGAGCTATCATAGCAACTGTATAAACGTTTCAATACTTGATAGCTCTAATTTTTTATATATCATTCCTAATTACGTCTTCATAAGTTTCTCTATTAATAATAATCCTGGACTGAGAATCCTTAACCATAACTACAGCAGGTCTTGGAATTCTATTATAATTTGATGACATAGAATAATTATAAGCACCTGTTGCTAGGATAGCTATAATATCTCCTCTTTGAGGATTCGGAATTACAACATTTTCCTGAACAAGGTCTCCGCTTTCACAGCATTTACCAGCTATTGTAACTTGTTTTACAGCATTTTTATTCATTTTATTAGCTAAAAAACAAGTATAATTAGATCTGTAAAGTGCATACCGTGGATTATCACACATTCCACCATCAACAGATACAAATGTTCTTATTCCTGGAATATCTTTTATCGAACCTACAGTGTAAAGAGTAATTCCTGACTCTGCAATCATCGATCTCCCTGGTTCTAATAATAAATAAGGCACATGTATACTATATTCATGTGCTTTTTCTTTTACTATCTCTGATATTTTCTTTATATAATCTTCTAATTTTAATGTTATCTCTTCCCTAGTATACTTTACACCCAATCCACCACCTAAATTTATAATTTTAATTTTATAATTAAAATTGTCATAAATTTGTTTAATAAAACTCATGACTATTTTCGCTTCTAAAATAAATGGTTCTATAATAGATATTTGTGATCCTATATGACAATGTATTTCTATAAAATTAATATTATTCATTTCAATAGCAACTTTAGAAGCCTTCAGTGCATCTCCATTTTCTAAATTAAATCCAAATTTAGAATCTAATAGTCCTGTATTTATAGCTTTGTGTGTATGAGCATCTATCCCTGGGGTTATTCTTATTGAGACATTAGATACTATATCATAATTTTTAGAAATGTTATTCACTATTTCTAATTCTTCAAAATTATCAACTACAATTGTCCCAATACTATTTTTAATTGCCATTTCAATTTCATGGATTGTTTTATTATTCCCATGGAAATGAATTTTTGATGGTGGAAATCCTGCCTTTAGCGCTGTATATAGCTCTCCACCAGATACTACATCTATCCCTATACCCTCTTCTTTCATTATTCTACAGATTTCGAGGCAATTAAAAGCTTTACAAGCATATAAAGGATATGAATTTTTACCATAATACTCTTTAAGAAACTTCTTATACAAATTACAAGTTTTTCTTAAATAATCTTCATCTAATACATATAATGGTGTCCCATATTTTTTTGCAAGATCAATTGTATCACATTCACCTATTTTCAAATGACCTAAGGAATTTATATTTAAACAATCAGATATAAGCATTAATATATCAACCACCTATTATTTATTTTCAAGATGTTTTTCTATTTCTGCTTTAACTTCTTCTAATCCCTCTGAGGTAACTGATGAAAAAGGAATTTGTTTTATATTATTATATTCTTTAAGCTCAATGTCTAATTCTTCTAATCTTTTTTCTTTTTTTAATTTTTTTAACTTATCACTTTTAGTCATCACAATTATAAACGGGAACCCATTTGAATTTAAATATTCTATCATATTTAGATCATATTTACTTGGAGTATGTCTCATATCTATTATTTGTACAACTAAACTAATATTTCTATTTGAGTTAAAATATCCTTCAACAAGCTCAGCCCATCTTTCTTTTTCAGAGAATGATACCTTTGCATAACCATAGCCTGGTAAATCTACAAGCATAGCTTCATTTAAAGAATAAAAATTAATCGTTCCTGTTTTTCCGGGTGTAGCGCTAACTCTAGCAAGAGATTTTCTATTTACTAATTTATTTATCAGAGATGATTTCCCAACGTTAGATCTACCAGAAAAAACTATTTCTGGTAGATCTGATTTAGGTAACTGTTTTGAATTTCCAAATGCTGATTTAAATTCTGCATTATTAAATTTAATTCCCATAAGTATTACCAAACTGCTAATGCAATTTCCTTTCTATAGCAACTGCTATTGCGAAATATAAGAAGTTTCGTTTGTTATTTTTTTGTTAACTTTAGATTTAGGATTTATAATTTTAGATTTTTTAATTTTTTTATTTTTATTATCTGCTGCTTCCAACGCATTTTTTAAGACTACATCTAAATTATCAGCTAATATAAATTCTAAAGATTTTTTAACTGTTGGATCAATCTCGGACAAATCTGAATAATTATCCTTTGGAATAATAACTGTTTTTACACCTGCTCTGTATGCAGCCATAGTCTTTTCTTTTAAACCACCAATAGGTAACACTTTGCCTCTAAGTGTTATTTCCCCTGTCATGGCCACATCACGTTTGACTGGCATATTTAGTAAAGCAGAAACCATTGATGTTACCATTGTTACTCCTGCTGACGGGCCATCTTTGGGAATAGCTCCTTCTGGAGCGTGTATATGTATATCATAAATTTTATAAAAATCAGGATTTACATTCAGTTCATCACAATGGCTTCTGATAT
Source organism: uncultured Eubacteriales bacterium (assembly GCA_934454005.1). Next base: position 3,265 of record CAKSGI010000020.1, read on the forward strand.
AACTAATAGCAATACGGGCGGACTCTTTCATAACATCACCTAAAGAACCTGTAAGCTCTATTTTACCTGTTCCCCTCATAAGTGCTACTTCTATAGGCATAGTTTCCCCGCCAACAGATGTCCATGCAAGCCCTGTTGTAACTCCAATTTCATTTTTTCTATTAATAAGATTATCTTTATACTTTTTAGGACCTAACATAGATTCTATATCACATACATCTATTATTACTCTACTCTTTTTACCGGAAGCCAATATTTTGGCAGACTTTCTTATTAAAGAAGCTATTGTCCTTTCAAGATTTCTTACCCCTGATTCTCTTGTATAGCCAGACACAACTTCATGTAATGCCTTATCAGTAATTCTTATCATATTTCCATTTAATCCATGTACTTTCAATTGTTTAGGAAATAGATGTTTTCTAGCAATATTAAACTTTTCCTCATGTGTATAGCTAGAAAGGCTTATTACTTCCATCCTATCGATCAATGGAGCCGGTATAGAACTATAATCATTTGCAGTTGTTATAAAAAACACATCACTTAGGTCGAATGGTAAGTCTATAAAATGATCAAAAAAAGTATTATTCTGTTCTGCGTCTAAAACTTCCAACAATGCCGCGGTTGGATCCCCGTGAAAATCCTTACTTACTTTGTCAATTTCATCTAAAAGCATTAATGGATTTTTGGTACCAGCTGTTTTTATTGAATTTATAATTCTTCCTGGCATAGCTCCAATATAAGTTCTTCTGTGCCCTCTAATGTCAGATTCGTCTTTAACCCCACCAAGCGCCACACGTACGTATTTTCTTCCTATAGACTTTGCTATAGATTTTGCTATAGATGTTTTTCCAACCCCAGGAGGACCTACAAGGCAAATAATTTGACCCTTTATATTGGGTGCTAATTTTCTAACTGCAAGAAATTCAAGAATTCTGTCTTTTACCTTGTCTAAGCCATAATGATCTTTATCTAAAGCTTTTTTAGACTTTTCTAAATCTATGTTTTCTTTACTTTTTTTATTCCATGGCAATTCTAAACACGTATCTATATATCCTCTTATAACATTAGCCTCGTGAGAACCGTATGGCATTTTAAATAATCTATCACATTCCTTTAAAAGAGGTTTTAAGACATCATCATTTAGATTTAAAGATTTTATTCTATTTTTTAATTCTTCCGCTTCTATTTGAGGATTATCTCCATCACCTAACTCCTCAGATATAACTTTTATTTGTTCTCTTAAATAATATTCTCTTTGACCTTTGTCAATTCTTTCTTTAAGTTTCAAATTTATTTCTTCCTCAAGCGATAAAATACCAAGTTCATTAGATAAAAGAATCATAAGCTTGTCTATACGCTTAATAGGATTAGTCTCTGATAATATAATCTGTTTATCTTGAAATTCTAAAACAATATTAGAAGCTATGTAATCAGCCAATTCTCCCGGATCACTGCAAGATCTAACCCCCATAACCAAATCAGGGGGCATTTGAGAAGACACTTTTAAATAATCCTCAAACAGTTCTTTAGTTTTTCTGACAAGTGCATCACTTCTTAAAGAATACTTTATTGTATTTTGTTCTAACTGTTCAACTTCTGCCATTAAAAACGGTTCTTCTGAAAGCATATTATTTATTCTTGCTCTATACTTTCCTTCTACTAAAACTCTAACAACATTACCTGGTTGCCTTAATACTTGACGTATTTTTGCAACAACACCCATTGTATACAATTGTCCGCCGTTTGGATCGTCATCTTTTATATCTTTTTGAGTAACAAAGAATACTGTTTGATCATTGCTCATTGCTTCGTTAAGTGCAAGTATTGATTTTTTTCTTCCTATATCAAAGTGTAATACCATATTGGGAAATAGAACTAATCCCCTAAGCGAAATTACAGGTATTACAATATTGCCTTTGCTAATTTTATTGTTCACAACAATCGCCTCCCTCTAAAAAGAAATATTAAAAAAACTGCAATACTCATTTGAAATAAAATTAGTATAAACCGATACATAACGCGGTAAAACTCTTTAGTCCACAAATGAATATTACAGCCTATTGTTTACGGCCTATATTTATTTAAGATGCACTACTTTTTTTTGAATGATTTCTTAAGTTTCCATTATTTATAGCTATATTAAAAGGTTTTCTGTTGTTATTATGAGTAATTTCTGCTTTTTTATCACCATTTACAGTATTTTCTGTTATAACCACCTTTTCAATAGTATGATCAGAAGGTACCCTATACATTAGATCTGACAAAGTTTCTTCCATTATAGATCTAATTCCCCTTGCTCCTGTTTTTCTATCTAATGCTTTTTGAGCAATAGCACTAAGTGCTAAATCTTCAAATTCTAAATCAACTTTATCAATTTCAAAGATCTTTTTATATTGTTTAACTAAAGCATTTTTAGGTTCAGTTAAAATTCTAATTAGTGATTCTTTATCTAAACTATTAAGATGAGTAATAATTGGAAGTCTTCCAACCAATTCAGGAATAAGACCATATTTAACAAGATCATGCGGTGTAACGTCTTTCATCCAAGATGTTGCATCAAGTTCTTTTTTTGATTTGACTTCTGCACCAAAGCCTAAGGATGAATTGCCTTGTCTTTTTTCAATAATTTTTTCTAATCCATCAAAAGCTCCACCACAAATAAACAATATATTAGATGTATCTATTTGAATAAACTCTTGTTGCGGATGTTTTCTCCCCCCTTGTGGAGGAACATTAGAGACTGTACCCTCTAAAATTTTTAATAAAGACTGCTGAACTCCCTCTCCACTAACATCCCTAGTTATAGATGGGTTTTCAGATTTTCTAGCTATTTTATCTATTTCATCAACATATATTATACCGTACTCAGCCTTTTCTATATCAAAATCTGCAACTTGTATAAGTCTTAAAAGTATATTTTCTACATCTTCACCTACATATCCGGCTTCAGTAAGTGTTGTAGCATCTGCAATAGCAAAAGGAACATCTAATATTTTTGCTAATGTTTGAGCTATTAAAGTTTTTCCAACTCCGGTAGATCCCATAAGCAATATATTGCTTTTAGTTAGTTCAACATCTCCAACATCGCCAAAATATATTCGTTTATAATGATTATAAACTGCAACAGATAGTGCAACTTTAGCTTCATCTTGACCTATAACATATTCATCTAATTTTTCTTTTATTTCATGCGGTTTAGGCAATACCATAGATGATTCTACATATTTTTTCTTTTTCTCTGATGTTTTTTTCCCTTCATTTAATATAGACAAACAAAGATCAACACATTCATCGCATATACAAACACCAGGACCTGCAATTAATTTGCATGCTTGATCTTGAGGCTTTCCACAAAACGAACAGCACATATCTCTATCTCTTGTTTCATCTTTTATAGACATTAAATCACCAATTCCCCACTATTTAGATATAATTTTATCAATTAAACCGTATTTTAATGCCTCTTCAGCTGTCATAAAATTATCTCTTTCTGTGTCTCTTTCAATAATTTCAATAGGTTTACCGGTTCTTTTTGATAATATCTCATTCAACCTTTGCCTTTTCTTGCTAATATAATCTGCATGAATTATTATATCCGAAGCTTGCCCCTTTACTCCTCCAAGTGGTTGATGGATCATTATGTCGCTATTTGGTAAAGCAAATCTTTTTCCCTCTGCTCCAGCTGCTAATAAAACTGCTCCCATACTTGCCGCCATGCCCATACATATTGTTGACACATCACATTTAATGTACTGCATTGTATCATAAATAGACATTCCATCAGTAACAGATCCTCCAGGGCTATTTATATAAAGGCTTATATCTTTAGTTGGATCTTGCCCTTCTAAATATAATAACTGAGCCACAACAAGGCTTGCTGTTACATTATTAACCTCATCATGAAGCATTATAATCCTATCATTTAATAATCTTGAAAAAATATCATAAGAACGTTCGCCTCTATTTGTTTGTTCTACAACATAAGGTACTAAGCTCAAAAATTACACCCCACTAAAAAATAAATTAACAAATACATATTTGACCAAAAAGTATGTACATATACAGCTATAGTATTATCGCGTACAAAATTTACTGCTTTTTCTACTTTTACATCTTGTTCTAAGTCTGACTTTAATATTATATGTTTTATTTTTTCTATTTCTATATTATATTGTTCTGACAATTCTTTATACCTATTTTCTATATCTTCTTCTGTTGCTTCTAGATTTTCAAGTTTGGCAATTTGTTCTAAGGCTAATCTTGTTTTCACTTGACGTTCCGCCTGTGGTCTAAAGCTTTCTCTTAACTTATCATTATCCATTCCGGTATACTGCATATAAGAGTTAATATTCATTCCTTGAGACTGCAAGCGATATCCAAATTCATTTACTAATTCTTTTATTTTATTATTAAACATAGCTTCTGGGATGTCGGCTTGTAATAATTCAATGATTTTATCTATCATTTGATTATCTGCATCATCTTTCGCTTTTGTTTCAAATTTTTCAGTAAGTTTGTTTTTAATATCCTCTTTATACTGATCTAAAGTATCAAATTCACTCACATCTTTTACAAATTCATCATCAACTTCTGGTAACTCTTTTTTCTTTATTTCATGAAGTTTAATTTTAAATACCGCATCTTTACCAGCAAGATCTTTGGCTTGATAGTCTTCCGGAAAAGTAACATTTATATCAAATTCATCACCAGATTTATGGCCAATAACCTGATCTTCAAAGCCCTTTATAAAATGTCCATCACCAAGACCTAAACTATATTTTTCGGCTTTACCACCTTCAAAAGCGGTACCATCACAAAAACCTTCAAAGTCTATAACAGCTATATCACCATTTTGGGCTTCTCTGTCTTCTATAGTTATTAATCTTGAATTTCTTTGGCGAATTTTTTCAATTTCATCATTTATATCTTCTTCTGTAACATTAACATTTATATTTTTAACTTCTATTCCTTTATAATTTTCTATTTTTACTTCTGGTTTTACAGTAAGAGTAGCTTTAAAGGTTAGACCATCTTTCCCAACTTCAACAATGTCAAAATCAATTTTATCATCTATTACATCAAGTTCCGCCTCTTTTACAGCATCGTCTAAAGCTTTAGGATAAACTATGTTTATAGCACCATCGTAAAAAATTTCTTTACCATAATATTTTTCAATAAAATTACGCGGTGCTTTTCCTTTTCTAAAACCCGGGATAGCAATCTTACCTACTTCCTTTTTATAAGTTTTTTCTACTGCTTTTTCAAATTCTTCTGGATCTACAGATATATTTAATTGGTATCTGTTAGTATCAACTTTGTTTGATGAATTAAGACTCATTGTAATTTTAACCTCCTGAATATAACTAAAAATCAACTAATGTGTTAAGAAATATTATAGCAAAGTATATTAAAATTAATTTTTAGATAATAAAACCTCAATTTTATCTATACTATAGAATTATTATATCATATATGAACGCAATTTTCTACTATATAATAAAAAAATATTTGGTTATTATTTAACAAGTATAGGTGTAAAATTCGTATAATCTCCAGAAACCATATTAAAATTAATCCCTTTATACTCTCCAATTATAGCTTTTTTATGTGCAATTTTACCATGAACATGGGCATAATAACATTTTTTTATATTTTTATAAATAAGTAAGTTTAAAATCTCTGTACACTCATCCGTTCCATATACTGGTGGATAATGCAAAAATGCTACAATTTCTCCACCTAGTTTCTTTGCTTCATCTATTGAAACTTCAAGTCTACCTATTTCCCTACTTAATATTTTTTTATCCTCATCAGATTCTGCATCATAAAACCATCCTCTAGTCCCACAAACTGCAAATTTATCCGTTCTATAAGCACAATTGAAAAGTATTTTCATTGAGTTAAAAGAATTTAAACTTAAGTATTCATCCATCTTTTTTCTAGTTGACCACCAATAGTCATGATTTCCTTTTAAAATAATTTTTTCCCCTGGAAGATTATTAATAAAATTAAAATCCATTTTTGTATCTTTAAGTTTCATAGCCCAAGATATATCTCCCACTATAACTACTGTATCATCGGCTGAAACTAAATTTTCCCAATTTTTCTTTAAGCGGTCAACATAATTATCCCATCCGGGAAAAATATCCATTTGTTTACTATGTCCAAAAGAAAGATGTAAATCTCCTATGGCGAAAAGAGCCACTGGCATCACCCTTTTTATTTATTTTATATTGAGATATTCTTTTATTTTTTCTAATATTGAATCTTTGTCACAGATATCATTAAATCTTATTTTTCTTCTATCTATATTTTTTATTTGAGTTGGTATTTTTGTTTCTGTTTCCTTACTAAGAATATTATTACAGTCAAAATCATCTTTGTCATCATACATTTTTTCGTTAATTGCTGATAAAACATTTCTAGAAAATTTATAAGGACTAGCTGTAGATACTATAATTACAGGAGTATTTTTATCATTAGTTGCAGTTATATAATCGTTATATACAGAGGCTGCAACAGCTGTATGTGGATCACAAAGATACCCATTATCGAAAAACATTTTTTTTATAGTTTTTTTTGTATTATTTTCGGTACAATATCCACCGTAAAATATATCATTAATTTTAGATTTTGTATTTTCATCAATTTCGTATTTTCCAAACTCATCAAGGTTCTTCATCCAACATTTAATCTTTTTGTCGTCGCATCCTGTTAAATGATAAAGAAGTCTTTCTAAATTACTAGAAATAAGTATATCCATAGAAGGAGAAATAGTTTTATTGAATTTACGATTTCTGTCATAAATACCCGTTTTTATAAAATCATACAATACGTTATTAGAATTTGACGCACATATTAATTTATTAATTGGTAGTCCCATTTCCTTTGCGTAAAATGCAGCTAATATATTTCCAAAATTTCCAGTTGGTACTGCTATATTAACTTTTTTTCCGGACATTATTTCTTCTCTATTCATAACATCACAATAAGCTGAAAAGTAGTAAACAATTTGAGGAATTAATCTCCCTAAATTAATAGAATTAGCACTCGAAAAAAACATATTATTTTTTTCTAATTGTTTTTTTATTTCATCGTTAGTAAAAATCTTTTTTATTGCACTTTGTGTATCATCAAAATTCCCATTTACTCCACAAACATGTACATTAGAGCCTCTCTGAGTAACCATCTGAAATTTTTGAATTTCACTAACACCATTTTCCGGATAAAAAACAATTATTCTAGTATTTTCAATATCCTTAAATCCCTCTAATGCGGCTTTTCCTGTATCACCAGATGTTGCAACAAGAATAATGGACTCTTTTTTATTAAAAATATCAAAAGCTGATTCGGTTAAAATATGAGGTAAAAATTGTAACGCGATATCCTTAAAAGCACACGTTGGTCCATGCCATAATTCAAGCATATAAATATTTTTTTCATTTTTTATACTAATTACTGGAGAAGGATTATCGAATTCGAATTTTTTATTTTCATAAGACTTTTCTATACAGCTCCTTAAAACACATTTATCAAAATCTGTTAAAAAATTTTTTAAAATGTAAAAAGCTTTATCTGTATAACTATAAGAGGATAATTTATAAATATCTTCATAAGAATATTTTGGAAAACTGTAAGGAACAAAAAGTCCACCATCATCAGATATTCCTTTAACAATAGATTCTTTTGAGGTCAATTTAACTAAGCTGTTTCTTGTACTTTTATAATACATAGTTACCTCCTAAATCTAATAATTTTTAAAGAATTCATAAGCATTATTAAAAAATATATCATCAATTAAAGATTTTTTGTATCCATTACTTAAGAAATAGTTATAAAGAGAATTTATTGATTCTACACCAGATATCTTATTTGGCATATCTGCACCGTCAAAATCACTTCCTATACACAAAGTTTTTTCTCCTGATAAGGACAAAAAATAATCAACATGATTCTTTATATCGGAAAAATCAGGATTACCGTCTTCTCTTAAAAAATCTCTACAAAAATTAATTCCAACTATTCCGCCCATATCTCTAATTATTTTAAATTGATCATCTGTTAAATTTCTATTATTATTACAAATTGTTCTGGAATTAGAATGTGTAGCTATTATTGGTTTTTTACTGTAATTAACAGTATCATAAAACAATTTGTCACTTGCATGCGATAAATCTGGAATTATCGAAAACTCATTCATAAGATTAATAACATCTTTTCCAAAATTTGTGAGTCCTGTAGGATTTTTCATTCCACATCCACTCCCAATATCGCAGTCTCCATTCCATGTTAATGTTATATACTTTACACCACATTTTTTCATAAATTCAACTCTATTTAAATCTTTATTTAGTGCTTTTGATCCCTCTAATGCAAGCAGACCTTTGCATTCTTCTCTTTCATTTTTTATTAAAACTGCATTCATGTCTTTAACGCATTTTAATCTTCCATTACAGAGTTTTTGTTGTTTTTTTAACTCTTCTACCGCAATATTAAAAAACTCTGCAGCTTCAAAATTTGTCAATTCATCTGATATCCAAACTGCAAAACTTTCTATCCATAGGTCAAAATCTTTCCCCTTTGAAATTGAAACGTGAAAGTTATTATCAAAAAGATTTTTATTTTCTTTAACACATCTATATAAGGTATCACAATGTAAATCAAAAAATTTCATTTATATCCTCCTGATAAAAAGCATTAATAATATGATTTATACTGTACTTCTTTTTACCTAAGATGACTTCGATCACATCGAATCTAGGCTGGAGATCGACGTTATTATTTATTATATAATCTGTTGCTGTGTATATTAATCGTCTTTGTTTTTTAATACCGACTGATAAAACAGGTCTAAAATATGAATTAGAATTTCGAGTTTTAACCTCAACAAAAACAATATATTTATCAATTTTAGAGATTATGTCAATCTCTCCATGATTACTATAATAATTCTTACATATTGTATGATACCCCTTTGATAATAAATATTTTTCAGCAAGATTTTCTCCGAATTTCCCTATTTCTCTTGTATTCATTATACATTTCCTAATATCTTTTTTAAAAAAGTTTTTCTGTGTATAGGACACGGTCCATATTTTAACAATAATTCCCTATGTAATTTTGTTCCATACCCTTTATGTTTATCAAACATATACTCAGGATACTCTCTTGCAAACTCTTTCATCAAACGATCTCTACTAACCTTTGCTAAAATAGATGCTGCAGCAATTGATTGCGATTTAGAATCCCCTTTTATAATACATTTTGTAGAAATTCCAATTGAAGGATCTCTATTTCCATCAACCAATATAATATCAGGTTTTACATTTAGCCCTTCTACAGCTCTTCTCATAGCAAGAAATGTTGCATTCAGTATATTAATTTCGTCAATTTCTTTTTCTGTAGCAAGTGCTACAGAATATGACAAAGATTTTTCTTTTATTATCTCAAATAACTTCTCTCTTTTTTTTTCATTTAATTTTTTAGAATCATTAATACCATCAATGATTATACCAACAGGTAATACTACTGATGCTGCAAAAACAGGACCTGCTAAAGGTCCTCTTCCCGCTTCATCTATACCACAAACTATATTATATCCATTTTTTATGCAATCTTTTTCATAATCTAACCAATCCATCACTTTATTCCTTTTATTAAACCTTTTCAAGTGTTATTTTTCCAAGTTTACCAGATCTAAACTCATCTAAAATCATAATGGAAGCTCTTTGAATATCTATTTCTCCACCTGAAATAAGCATCCCTCTTTTTTTACCTACTAATTCAAGAAGATCATATCCAGACATATCAGTAATATCTATTTTGTCTAGTTTAAATCTTACTTTTAAAGATTGAGTATATTCATCTCTCAACAGTTCTAATAGCCTTGAAGCTAATTGTTCAATATCTAAAATTTGATCTTTAATTGCCCCAGTAAAAGCTAATTTTTCACCTACATGAGGGTTATCAAACTTAGGCCATAATACCCCTGGAGTGTCCAGTAACTCATAACCATTGCCAATGGAAAACCATTGATTCCCTCTAGTGACCCCTGGTCTATCTTCTACTTTAGCTTTAGTTCCTTTAGTTAGTTTATTAATAAAAGATGATTTTCCAACATTTGGTATCCCAACAACCATAATTTTTTTACTTCTACCTACCATACCTTTAGATTTCCAAATATTAGACTGGTTTTCTAAAAGCTTATCTATTGAAGGTAGAAAAGAACTTAAACCTTTTCCTGTTTTGCAATCTACAGCAATAGCAACTATTCCAAAATTTTTATATCTTTTGATCCATTCATTTGTTTGTTTAGGATCCGCCATATCACATTTATTCATAAGTATAATTCTTGGTTTAGTTTTTATTATTTTATCTAAATCAGGGTTTTTGCTACTCATCGGTACTCTTGCATCAATAATTTCTGCAACTGCATCTACAATTTTTAATTTTTCTTCTATTTTTCTTTTTGCCCTAGTCATGTGACCAGGAAACCAGTTGATTCCGACATTTGACAAATTTTTATTATTTGCATTACTATATTGATTAAATATTTCTTTCCATTCATTTATCATATTTTCCGTTGGTTCTTGCATTAGCATACTTTCACCCTCTTTTACCTTCTCAATATAATGGTTTCAAAAGACGAACTTACATTATTATTACTTAATTTCCATTAAAGTTTATCATAAATCACTTTATATCATTGTGATTAAATATTACTCATTATACTTACAATGCCCTAATCCTATTAAAAGGAAAAATAACAAGTTTAGCTTTTGCTCTTACTTCTTTTTTATGAACAAGACCTAAACTTGAAGATCTACTGTCAATTGAATGATTTCTGTTATCACCCATTACAAATACAAAATCTTTAGGAATAACTTTAGGGATTTTTCCGTCTTCTCTTAATCTAGTAATCTCCTTTATATATGGCTCATCAAGAACGACTCCATCAACAGTTACTTTTCCTGTATCAAAGTTTATGTCAAGTGTCTGGCCCTCTACAGCTATAACCCTTTTAATAAGTACATGTTCACTTAAACTCCAAATTGGACCTATAACTACTATGTCTCCATTCTTAAGATTACTACAAATATTACTAACTATTAACCGTTCATGGTCAAAAAGAGTATTTTCCATAGATTGACCATCAACTATAACCGTTTTAAATATAAATGTAAGTACTAGTATAGTTACTATTAAGGCTGAAACCAAGGATTCTACCCATTCAAAACATGATTGTGTAAATTTTAAATTTTTCGTTTCATTGTTAAATTCATGTTTTTGACCATTGATTTCACACATAATTGTCCCCCAGATAAAAATCCAAACTAATTAAGTTTTTTAATATATTTTTTTTAATCTATTAATTGAAAAGAAAGCTTTTGCTATTACTTTGTCCTTATGAAAAGCACCTACACTTAAAGATCTACTGTCAGTTGAATTATTTCTGTTATCCCCCATTACAAATATAAAATCCTTAGGGATAACTTTAGGAATTTCTCCGCCTTCTCTTAATCTAGTAATCTCTTTTATATATGGCTCATCAAGAACAACTCCATCAACAGTTATCTCACCTGTATCAAAATTTATGTCAAGTGTTTGACCTTCTGTAGCTATTACTCTTTTTATAATAACGTGGTCATTTAACGCTGGAAATGGGCCAACTGCTACAATATCACCATTTTTAGGTTTATAAGCAAAAACTCTACCTATTAATTTTTCTCCATCAAAAAGAGTATTTTCCATTGATTGCCCATTAACCGTAAGATATCTGAATCCAAATGTAAATAACAATACCATTATTATTAATGATAAAACCAAAGAATCGACCCACTCAAAACACGACTTTACAAAATCTGTTACTGCCACATCTTGTTGTTTTTCATCATTTTGATAATTATTGTTAGCCATATTCATACCCCCAAATTTGAGATTATATTATTTTATTTTTACACTTATAAATAATTAAATAGCAAAAAAGGGACTAACGTCCCCTTAAAATTAACGAATTTGTTCTTTAACTTTTGCAGCCTTACCAACTCTATTACGCAAATAGTATAACTTACTTCTGCGGACACGTCCTTTTCTAACAATGTCCACACCTTGCACATTAGGTGAATGAATTGGAAATACTCTCTCTACTCCTACTCCATAAGATACACGCCTTACAGTAAACGTCTCTGCAACTCCGCTACCTTTGCGAGCAATAACTGTTCCTTCGAACATTTGAATTCTTTCTCTTTCGCCTTCTCGAATATTAACATGTACTCTTACAGTATCGCCAATATTAAACTTAGGCAACTCTTTTTTTACAGAATCTTCTGTAATAATTTTTAATGCGTTCATGGCTTCCTCCTAAAATATTCAGACATTCATATTACTCTGTAATAGAGGACTGTCCGCTCTAATGTTTTGGTTTATAAACCCCCATCAGACCCCATCGGTAAACCCAACAGTATCCAAATACTTATTTATAATATCATATTCTATTAAAAATTACAAGTACTAAATTCAGATATAATATCTAAACTCACCGATGGGATAATGCAATAAAATAATTCCGATAAATTAATCATAATTAATATTATTATAAAACAAATTAAACATATATTTAGTAATTATATTATAAAAAACAATTAAAACAACATATTGTTTATAGATTTTTTATGCAATATATGTTATAATTTCACTAACAGTATGTTTTATAAATTATTAATAAATATTATTATCATAATAATGCAAAAATTTTTATTTAATTTATACAATAATATTTTCAAGTTGAAAGGGGTTATTTGTTATGGGACTTATTAAAGCTGGAATAGGAGCACTAGGTGGAACTTTAGCAGATCAATGGAAAGATTTTTTCTATTGTGAATCTATCGACAAAAATGTATTAGTTGTAAAAGGGAAAAAAAGAACTAGTGGTAGATCTTCTAATACTAAGGGTAATGAAAACATTATTTCTAATGGATCTGGGATTGCCGTAGCCGATGGTCAATGCATGATTATTGTGGAACAAGGAAAAATTGTAGAGGTTTGCGCAGAACCTGGAGAATTTACTTACGATACATCAACAGAACCAAGTATTTTTTCCGGCCATTTAGGTCAAAGTATAAAAGCTACTTTTAATACTATAGGAAAGCGTTTTACATATGGCGGAGATACAGGTAAAGACCAACGGATATATTATTTTAATACAAAAGAATTAAGCGACAATAAGTTTGGAACAGCAAATCCTATTCCTTTTAGAGTAGTTGATAGAAATATCGGACTTGATATAGATGTATCTGTTCGCTGTAACGGAGTATATTCTTATAAAATAGCGAATCCATTGTTATTTTATACAAATGTTTGTGGAAATATCGAGTCAGAATACTCAAGAAATGAAATTGACAGCCAATTAAAGACAGAGTTTGTAAGTGCTCTACAACCCGCATTTGCTAAAATTTCCGAACTAGAAGTACGTCCTAGTGCAATACCAGGTCACGTAGAAGAACTTTCTGATTTTATGAATGAAGTCCTTACTAAAAAATGGCTTGAATTACGTGGATTAGCTATTGTATCTATAGGAATGAATCCAGTAACTCTCCCAGAAGAAGATGCCGAACTAATTAAAAAAGCTCAACATGCCGCAATCATGAGAGATCCAACAATGGCAGCAGCAACACTCGTAGGTGCCCAAGCAGAAGCTATGAAATCAGCTGCCTCCAATGAAAATGGAGCAATGATGGGTTTTATGGGGATGGGAATGGCTCAACAAACTGGTGGAATGAACGCACAAAATTTATATCAAATGGGTTCCCAACTACAACAGACACAACAACAATTATCTCAAAAAACAGCAGACGAATGGAAATGTTCTTGTGGCACAACTGTTAATGGTAAGTTTTGCTCGGAATGTGGAGCAAAAAAGCCTGAATCTACGCGGAATTCATACTGGATTTGTAAATGCGGAGTTAAAGTAACTGGTAAATTTTGTCCGGAATGTGGTTCTCCAAAACCAGTAGACAACGAATGGATTTGTTCATGTGGAACTACAAATAAAGGAAAATTTTGCCAGAACTGTGGGGTTAAAAAACCATTGGAATCTTCTACGTATCGCTGTGATAAATGTGGTTGGACACTAAAAGATTCCCAAAATCCTCCTAAATTTTGTCCTGAATGTGGGAATTCATTTGATAACTCTGATAAAAATTAATAAATTAGTTTCTAAATTTGAAAATTGTCATTTGCATGTAGATGCTACTCAAGCGTTAGGGAAAATTCA
>CAKSGI010000021.1 GCA_934454005.1 uncultured Eubacteriales bacterium
TACCACAGCCATTATGTCCAAGCAATGCTACAAATTCACCTTTTTTTATTTTTAAATTAATATTTTTTAAAATTTCTATATCGTGGTTAATGTTATCATCATATTTAAATGTTACATCACACACTTCTATGAAAGAACTCATTTTTCCTCCCTGAAATTTGCACAATTAATCAAAAATTAAAACAATAATAAAAATTAATTTGTTGACTCCCAAATAACAGTAGATCCACATGGTAAAACTAAAGAGCTAGAAGTAACACTAAGTCCTATCTCATCAGAAATAACTTTACCACCCAGCCCTTTAGGAATCGACAAACTAACAAGATACTCCATAACCGATGGTGATAATCCAGCTGTATAGGAATTAAGCATAAAGAAAAGTGCATCATCAGATAAAAGTTTTATACATTCTAAAATAAAATTATGTATTTCATTTTCAAGTTTCCATACTTCTCCGCCAGGACCCCTACCATAAGATGGTGGATCCATAATTATCCCATCGTATTTATTGCCTCTTCTTTGTTCTCTTTTTACAAATTTTATGCAATCGTCAACAATCCATCTAATAGGTTTATTTTCCAACCCAGAATACTTTGCATTCTCTTTAGCCCACAATACCATACCCCTTGATGCATCCACATGACATACCTCAGCCCCTGCAGATGCAGCAGCTAATGTTGCGGCACCAGTATATGCAAAAAGATTTAATATTTTAACTTTTCTTCTGCAATTTCTTATTTTATTTATTGAAAAATCCCAATTTATTGCTTGTTCTGGAAAAACACCAGTATGTTTAAAGCCCATAGGTTTCAGCCCAAAAGTTAAACTATTATAATTTATTTTCCATACTTTAGGTAATTTTTTATTTTCCTCCCAAAACCCTCCACCCGTTTTCGATCTGTGGTATTTTGCATGAGCTTGATTCCATAAAGGGTTTTCTCTTTTAGTTCTCCAGATAATTTGTGGATCCGGCCTTATAAGTATAATATTGCCCCATCTTTCTAACCTTTCACCAGAAGAGGCATCTAACAACTCGTAGTCTTTCCATTTAGAAATTTTCAAAATACTATTCTCCTATCTTAAGAAAGCCTTTCTCTTACTACATCCGCAACTTCATTTGCAATTTTCTCTATATACTCTACGTCTTTTCCTTCAAGCATAACCCTTACAAGGGGTTCTGTCCCAGAAACTCTAACAACTATTCTCCCTTGATCAGATACTTTTTCTTTTGCATCTTCTATAGCTTTTTTTACAATACTATCTGTATAAAATCCTGTTTTACCATTATCAGATATTTTTACATTTACCATAACTTGTGGATACCTTGCCATTAGTGTTGACATACTTGATAATTTTGCTTGCCTTCTTTTTAAAATACTTAATAAATGAGCTGCAGTAAGTTGTCCGTCTCCTGTTGTTGCGAAATCTAAGAATATAACATGCCCAGATTGTTCTCCGCCAAAATTATATTCTTCTCTTAACATATCTTCAAGTACATATCTGTCTCCAACTTTAGTCGAAACAAACTTCAATCCGTTATCTTCGCAAAACTTCATAAATCCTAAATTAGTCATAACAGTTCCAACTACAGCATTTTTATTTAATTTTCCTCTTGACTTTAAATCAGCTGCGCAAATAGCCATAACAAAGTCTCCATCTACAAGGTTTCCGTTTTCATCAACAGCTAAACATCTATCAGCATCACCATCAAAAGCTATTCCTACATCAACATCATTCTCTTTTACATATTCCATTAAACTTTCCATATGCGTAGAACCACAATTAGCATTAATGTTAATACCATCAGGTTGATCAAACATCATATGGCACTGAGCGCCAAGTTCAGTAAATAGCTTTTCTGCAGTTCTTGAAGCAGAACCATTCGAACAGTCAAGCGCTATTTTCAATCCATCTAAAGAAAATGGTACTGTACTTTTTATATGATCTATATAGTCCTTAACTGCATTATCTGCAATAGATACATGCCCTATATTCTCACCTATTGGTAAATCCGGTTTTTTAACATTATCTAAGACTATAGCTTCTATTTCTTCTTCTAAGGCATCGGGTAATTTATATCCATCCCCACTAAATATTTTTATGCCATTAAATTCAAAAGAATTATGAGATGCAGATATCATTACTCCAGCGTCTGCCTTATATTTTCCAACTAGAAAAGCTACTGCTGGAGTTGGAACCACACCTAAACTTATAACATCAACTCCAATAGAACAAAGCCCTGCAGTTAATGCATTTTCTAGCATGTCAGAAGATAATCTAGTGTCTTTTCCTATTAAAACCTTTGCTTTTCCTTTCTTACTTTCTGTTAAAACCATAGCCGCCGCTCTTCCTATTTTCATTGCAAGCTCACACGTTAACTCAGAATTTGCTACACCTCTTGCACCATCTGTGCCAAAAAGTCTTCCCATTTAGTATCCCTCTATTCTATAATAATTTAAAATAAATTTTGCTGATTTGTATCAGAATTAGGATCGCTTATTCCTAAATGCAAATAGGCTGAATGAGTAGCCACTCTACCTCTTGGAGTTCTTTGCAAAAAACCTATTTGCATCAAATAAGGCTCATAAACGTCCTCTATTGTAACTGTTTCTTCACCTATAACTGCTGCCAAAGTTTCAATCCCAACTGGCCCCCCATTATAAAACTTAATTAAAGCCTCTAACATTCTTCTATCATTCGAGTCTAATCCTAATTCGTCTATTTCCAATTTATCTAATGATATTTTTGCGGTTTCATAAGTTATAACTCCTTCACTCATAATTTGAGCAAAATCTCTTACTCTTTTTAAAAGTCTGTTAGCAATACGAGGGGTTCCACGAGATCTAGAAGCTATTTCTAAGGCTCCATCATTTTTTATTTTTACATTAAGAATCGATGCACTCCTTTTTATAATCTCCGAAAGTTCTTCAGGTGTATACATTTCTAATCTTAAAATTACACCAAATCTGTCGCGCAGTGGCGCAGTAAGTTGCCCTGCTCTAGTGGTTGCCCCCACTAATGTAAATTTAGGCAATGGTAAATGATATGATGTAGCCATTTGACCTTTCCCAGTAATTATATCAATTGCAAAATCTTCCATTGCCGGATATAAAATCTCTTCCACACTTCTATTCAGTCTATGTATCTCATCTATAAATAAAACATCACCCTCATTAAGGTTTGTAAGAAGCGAAGCTAAATCTCCCGGTTTTTCTATTGCCGGACCTGATGTAATTCTTATATTAACACCCATCTCATTTGCAATTATTCCAGAAAGTGTCGTTTTACCGAGCCCTGGTGGGCCATATAATAAAACGTGGTCTAAAGTCTCATTTCTCAGCTTTGCCGCTTCAATAAAAACAGACAAATTTTCCTTAACCTTATCCTGACCTATATATTCAGCCATCGTAATAGGTCTAAGTGGATTTTCAATAAACCTATCCTCTGGTATCTCATCTGGAGCTACTATTCGGTTTTCAAAATCAAAATCCAAAAATTAATTCCTCCCCGCCATAGCTTTTAATGAAAGTCTTATCAATTCTTCTACCGGTAAATTGCTATCTAATTTTGCAATAACCGGCGAAACTTCAGAAGTCGAATATCCCAATACATTAAGTGCTTTCAAAGCTTCAGATGCATTTCCCACAGAAGAAAAATTATTTTCATTATTCATCACACCTGAATTTACATCCATACCTTTAAGTTTATCTTTTAATTCTAATATTATTCTTTGTGCTAACTTATTTCCTACACCAGCAGCTTTTGTTAAATTTTTGCTATCACCAGATGCAATAGATATTGCAACTTGTTCAGGCGAAAACTCAGACAATATAGCCAATCCTACTTTTGCGCCTACTCCAGAAACAGATGTAAGCATTTTAAAACAGTTAAGCTCACCCTTACTAAAAAAGCCAAACAAATCCATAGCATCTTCTCTAACATTTAAATGAGTATACAAAGTCGTTTTTGTCCCAATACTAGGTAAATTTTTTTGTGTATTGATTGTTGTAAAACATTTATATCCAACACCAGCACAGTCTATTACAGCTATTCCCGGCTCTATATGTATAAGATTTCCACTTAAACTATAAAACATTTACTTTAAATCTCCTTAATTCGCGTTAATTCTAAATTTTTATTAAACAATTTTAGCCTTAAATCAGACCCTGCAATATTAGCATGACAAATTGCAATTGCAAGAGCATCCGCTGTGTCATCGGGTTTAGGTACCTCGTTAAGTTTTAACAACCTTTTTGTCATTTCCATAACTTGACACTTTTGGGCTTTTCCATATCCTGTTACTGCAGTTTTTACTTGCAAAGGTGTATATTCATATATTGGTACGCCAGCTTTTTTAGCTGATAAAAGAATTACTCCTCTAGCTTGTGCTACATTTATTGCTGTTTTTTGATTATTCTGAAAATATAATTTTTCTATAGACAATGCATCTGGTTTACATATCTTTAATATATCTGTCATTTTATCATAAATCAAGTTTAACCTTAAAGAAAAATCTTGATTGGCATCTGTTACTATAGAACCATATCCAAGCGGTTTAAATCTTGGGCCAGATGTGTTTATCGCCCCATACCCAACTATTGCATATCCAGGATCTATCCCTAATATAATCACACAACACCCTCCAAAACTTCCAAATAAACCTAAGAGTTATTATAACACACTAAAACTATGCCATCAAGTCAGCACAAATAAGAAAGTTCATATAGAATATAAAAATTAAATTTTGTCTAAAAAATATATGTAAGTCTCTTATATCTGTATATTTTATCACCATTTATCTTTTTTTAATTCTTGTGCTATTATATTTATGAAAGTCTTTTTTCTGTACAATGTTTCTTGATCCAATTATACCATATTTTTAAATACTCCTCTTTATTATTTTTTTATATCATTTTAACATATACAAAACTAGTAACCAATAACCCTCAGGAAAGCTTATAAACTAAAACACTTAGATTACTAATGAAATTTGAAGTTAAGTTGATAAAAATAATAAATATATAATAAATATATTTATTATATAAGTATATAACAATTAAGAAATTAATAGTTTATTTTTAACAATGTTTTATAATGTGCTTGAAAGATAAAAATCTTTGTGATAGTATAACTTATAAATAATTTTAATATAAATTAAATTACATATTTTTCAAATTTAAAATATCATAGCAAATATGATGTAGCTCGCCACTTATACAAATTATAATTTGTATAGTCAAATTCCATTCTAAATTTATTAAAAATCACTCATTAAAGGATACTTAATTATGATTAAAAAAAATTTATTAACATTATTTTTTCTAATATTCTTTATAACAATTTTTTCAAAAGTTCATGTTAAAGTATTAGCGAAAACTGGAGACTGTTTTGAATACAATGGATTACTGTACACTGTAACAGACGAAGACAAAAAATTAGCAGCTGTAGGAAATCCTAATTCATCCAACTGTTTAACTGATACTAGTAAAGATGAAATAACTATTCCACAGAAATGCAAAAAACCAAATGGAACAAAATATAAAGTTAATGAAATAATGGATTATGCATTTGAATTTTGTAGATCTATCAAAAAAATTAGCATCTCTAAAAATATAGAAAAAATAGGTAATAACGTATTCAAGCAATGTAACAGTTTAGAATGTATAGATGTAAACCGTAGAAATAAGAATTATTGTACAGAAAATGGAATTTTATTTAGTAAAAAGAAAGATGAAATCATCAAATGCACAAAAAATAATAAAGAAAAAATTTATAGAGTACCGGACAGTGTAACAAAAATAAACGATGACGCTTTTTCTAATACTATGTTAGAAAAATTAATAATTACTAAATCAGTAAATTTTATAGGAGAAAGCTCTCTTGATAATTGCACATACTTAAACGACATAATCACTGAACCTGGTAATAAAAACTTTTGTAGCTTAGATGGAGTTCTATTTGATATAAATTGTACAACTTTAATAAAGTATCCTATTGCAAAACCGCTAGTTAGATACAGGATGCCAGACACTGTCGTTAATCTTGCAAAAAGTGCCTTTTCTTATTGCAACAACCTAGAAGAAGTAGTACTTTCTCCTAATTTAAAATTTATAAATGAACGTGCTTTTGAGAACTGTGAAAAATTAAATCATATAATAATTCCTGAAAATGTAGCGTCCATTGAAAAATTTGCATTTGCAAATTGCAATGGATTAAAGTCAATAGTAATCCCCAAAAATGTACAAACAATATCAGACTGCGCATTTGCAAATTGCAAAAACTTAGAACATCTTATTATTTTTAATGGAATAAAAAGTATAGGAAATTTTGCCTTTAGAAATTGTAATAATCTTAGTATTTGTTTTTATAATATGAAAAATACTGATGGAATATCATTAGGAACTGATTGGAGCGGCAGCTCTAAAATCTATTTTAACAGTGATTTATGTACTCCAGACACATACAATTGCAAAATAACTGAACCCAAATGTTGCGTTAATGGTATAAAAATATATACGTGCAAAGCATGCGGAAAAGAAATGCATAGAGAAACTATTCCTGCAAAAAATCATGACTTTCAAAAAATAATACAAAGTCCGACTTGTACTCAATGTGGTTTCGAGTTTAACCGCTGTAAAACATGCGGATATGAAACCCCAAAACTCAAAAATTGTGATTGCTTAGGGCATGAATTTGTAGAAGAAAAGATAGAACCAACTTGCTCATCTGAGGGATGCATTATACATAAATGCATAAGATGTGAAGAAAGAAAACGAATTAAGGTTCTCCCACCTACTTTAGAACATCAGGAAAGCGATTGGATTGTAGATAAAGAAGCTACTTGTACGGAAACAGGAAGATGCCATACGGAATGCACAAAATGTAGAAAAACTTTAAAAGAAACAAACATCCCAGCTCTCGGTCATCGCTATAAAGTTTGCATGACTACTCGTCCAACATGTTCTTCTCCAGGAATTAGACATTATAAATGCCTACACTGCGGATATGAATATACAGAGCCTATGCCCCTCAAATTACCTCATAAAAAAAGTGAATGGATTATAGTTAAACATCCAACATTCTTCGAGAAAGGTCTAAAACATAAAATCTGCACACTATGTAAAAAAGTTTTAAAAAAAGAAGAAATAAACCCATCAAGTGATACAATTAGCTTAGCGGACTTTTTCAACGTTTCAGAACCAACCGCTTTTTATAATCCAAGCCAAAATACATGCAAAGCATGCGAAAAAGAAATGCATAGAGAAACTATTCCTACAAAAAATCATGACTTTCAAAAAATAATACAAAGTCCAACTTGTACTCAATGTGGTTTCGAGTTTAACCGCTGTAAAACATGTGGATATGAAACCCCAAAACTCAAAAATTGTGATTGCTTAGGGCATGAATTTGTAGAAGAAAAGATAAAACCAACTTGCTCATCTGAGGGATGCATCATACATAAATGCATAAGATGTGAAGAAAGAAAACGAATTAAGGTTCTCCCACCTACTTTAGAACATCAGGAAAGCGATTGGATTGTAGATAAAGAAGCTACTTGTACGGAAACAGGAAGATGCCATACGGAATGCACAAAATGTAGAAAAACTTTAAAAGAAACAAACATCCCAGCTCTCGGTCATCGCTATAAAGTTTGCATGACTACTCGTCCAACATGTTCTTCTCCAGGAATTAGACATTATAAATGCCTACACTGCGGATATGAATATACAGAGCCTATGCCCCTCAAATTACCTCATAAAAAAAGTGAATGGATTATAGTTAAACATCCAACATTCTTCGAGAAAGGTCTAAAACATAAAATCTGTACACTATGTGAAAAAGTTTTAAAAGAAGAAGAAATAAACCCATCAAGTGATGCAATTAGCTTAGCAGATTTTTTCAATGTTTCAGAACCAACCGCTTTTTATAACTCAAGCCAAACTAAAGAAAACTTAACTGAAGCAACAGTTGTAAAAAATAAAAAAGACATGTTAAAAACTAAATCTAGTATAGATTGTGATAATTTTATTATAGAACCAGAAAAAAATCTGCACAGTAAAAATTTAGCTTTAAAAAATGAAGAACAAACTAATTCAAACGATAAAAAAGCAAGTTATATTCCACCAATCTATGATCCTCCAGCAAAAGATAAACCAGTTAAACAAGATCTTTCTAATACCAATCTGAAAATATTAAGCAAATTTAATAACGAATTCAACAAAACCAGATTACAATCAGAAAACAATAAAAAAACCAAAAATATTCACAAATCGTCACTAAATAAACATTATAAATCATATTTTGATAAAAATAAGGTCATCAAAAGAAAACAAAACATAATTGTAAAAATACAAAATCATAGTAGCTCAAAAAAGACAACATTTAAATGTACTTCACCAAGTAAAAAAAATATTTCTAAATATTACACACCTATTAATCACTTTAATACATCTGATTGTGATTCTCATAAAGTATTATTTAGTTTATTAGCCACATCACTTATAGTTACAGTATTAATTAAAAAATACAAAATTAGTCGCATTAAATAATACAATAATTACACTTCTATAAATTGTAAAACACTAATTAAATTAGTTTATTCATCTTATTAATTTCCTGTCAGTCAAAATTATAAACATATTAATTATATTTATTGAAAAAAATTAGAAAATAATTGACAATTTATATTTAAACAAATACAATGTTATATAATTAATATTCTATATAAAATTTCACTGGAGGTTAATGAAAATGAGTAAAAAACTTCTGTCAACTTTATTAAGTATTTGTTGCATAATAGGAACCATCCAATTAACAGTTTTTTCAGAAAATGATGAAATCATAATTAAAGGTGTCACAACAGAAAAAGATTATACCTATATCGATGGTGTTTTAAATATTGTAAATCCAGGAAATTATGTAGTTAGCAATAAAAATAAATCTGTAACACAAGACTCTATCGTCATATCAACAAGTACTTCAGATACAACTGTAACCTTTGACGGATT
Source organism: uncultured Eubacteriales bacterium (assembly GCA_934454005.1). The sequence goes on from CAKSGI010000021.1 coordinate 9,009, forward strand.
AAATATCGATACATCAATGCTAGATAGACCTGCCTTTGATATTATCGGTAACGGAAACGTTAAAATTATACTAGAAGAAAAAACCTGCAATAAACTAATTAGTGGAAAAAACTGTGCAGGACTTCAAAAAACAAATAAAAACTCTAAACTAGAAATATCCGGTAAAGGAGAACTCATTGCAACTGGCGGTGACTTTGGCGCCGGAATCGGTGGTGGAAAGGAAAATAGTGGCGATAATATTATAATACAAGATGGTACAATTATAGCCACTGGAGGTATTTACGGTGCTGGAATAGGGGCTGGATCAAAATCCGGATGCAAAAATATTATAATATTAAACGGTATAATTGAAGCGATCGGTGGATACGAAGGAAACGGAATTGGTGGCTATGAAAAAGGCCAAGCAAAAAATATAGTTATAACTGGAGGTTCCATTAAATCGTCAGGGAAAAAACCATTCAGCGATCAACCTGAATTACAAAATTATATTAACCCTAAAATTTTAATAGGAAGCCCTAATGGAAAAGACTCAGTTGACCGTCCATATGTTATAATATCTTCTAAAAGAAAGGTATTATAAGTTTTAAATTTCATCACAATTGTTTAACTTATTTTGTTTATCTAATAATAAAACCCAGCTAATCTTATTTCAATTAAAATCTCGTATAATAAATACACTGTTCTATATTTTTATAATAGCGATTGAGTTTCTTTAAGACTAATAATTTCGATTTTACTTAAGTAAACTCAATCGTTTTTTATATTACATCAATTATAAAAACACATATTTCAGATACTAAAATTTTAAATTTGAACATTTAATAAATATGTGTTAAAATCTAAATGTTTGATGAAAGAAGTGGTATGATGGAATATTTATTTTCTAATAAAGTTAAAAATTTAAAACCCTCTGCTATAAGAGAAATATTAAAATATTCTTCTGATCCGTCTATAATATCATTTTCTGCTGGAAACCCATCAAATGAATCGTTTCCAGTAAAAGCAATTAACAATATAATAGATGAAATCCTGGCAGACAATCCAATATCCGCACTACAATACAGTACAACCGAAGGTTTTTCTCCGTTAAGAGATATTATTAAGGAATATTTAAAAAATAAATATAGAATAGGAAATAGCTTTGATGAGTTAATTATTACTTCCGGTGCTCAGCAGGTTATCGACCTTACATGTAAAACCTTATGTAACGAAAATGATACTGTTATATGTGAGTCACCCAGCTTTATAGGCGCTTTAAATGCATTTAGATCATATAATGTAAATCTTTGTGGAATTCCTTTACAAGGTGATGGCATTAACGTCGAAAAATTAGAAAAGTTTTTAAAAAACAATAACAATGTAAAATTTATTTATACTATACCTAATTTTCAAAATCCCTCCGGAATTACTATGAGTTATGAAAAAAGAAAATTTCTTTATAATATCGCTAAAAAATATAAAGTTCTAATATTAGAAGATAACCCTTATGGGGATTTACGTTACTTTGGTAACGATATACCATCTATCAAATCACTTGATAAAGATGGTATTGTTATATACGCTGGGACATTCTCAAAAATTTTATCTCCAGGATTAAGAGTCGGATACACAATAGCACCAAAAGAGATAATCAAAAAAATGATTGTGTGCAAACAATCCCAAGACGTTCACACCAATATTTTAGCTCAGATGATAACATATCAATTTTTAAAAAAATATAATCTTCAAGTCCACATCAACTATCTCAGAGATTTATATAGGGATAAAGCAAGTTTAACTTTATCTCTGCTTGATAAATATATGAGCTCAAAAATAAAATACAACAAAATAAGCGGTGGATTATTTATATGGTGTACGTTTCTCCAAAAAATTGATATTATAGATTTTTGCCAAAAATCTATTGCAGAAAAAGTTTGTATCGTACCTGGGAATGCATTTCTTGTAGATGAAAAAGATACCTCAGATTCCTTTAGGATAAATTTTTCTACACCATCAAATAAAGAATTAGAACTTGGAATTAAAATACTTGGAAACTTAATAAATAAATTATAAAGGGGCCTTATTTTTATGGAACAAAAAGACAAAAAAGTTTTATTTAGTGCTATACAGCCAAGTGGGACTATTACTCTTGGAAATTATTTAGGAGCACTTAAAAACTGGGTTTCACTTCAAAATGAGTATAATTGTATATTTGCACTAGCAGATTTACACACTATAACTGTTAGACAAAACCCCGCTTCTTTTAGAAAAAATACACTTGAAGCATACGCATTACTTCTTGCATGTGGAGTCGATCCTAAAAAAAGTATTTTTTTTATTCAAAGTCATGTACATACCCATGCAGAACTAGCTTGGATCCTGAACTGTTATACACAATTCGGAGAACTTTCTAGAATGACTCAATTTAAAGACAAATCTGCAACACACTCTGATAATATAAATGCAGGATTATTTACATATCCATCATTAATGGCCGCAGATATATTATTGTATCAGGCAGATGTGGTCCCAGTTGGTGCAGACCAAAAGCAACATTTAGAACTAACTAGAAATATTGCCCAAAGATTTAATGGATTATATAGTGAGACATTTAAAATCCCAGAACCATTTATTCCAAAATCTGGAGCAAAAATAATGTCACTACAAGATCCTAAAAAGAAAATGTCTAAATCTGATCAAAATGTGAATGGATGCATAGGAATCCTAGACGATGCCGATACTATACTTAAAAAATTTAAAAGGGCTATAACTGATTCAGATTCTATTGTAAAATATAGCGAAAACAAAGATGGAATAAATAATCTAATGACAATTTACTCAGCTATAACTGGTAAATCGTATAATGATATAGAACTCGAATTCAAAAATAAAGGATATGGCGACTTTAAATTAGCAGTCGGTGAAACTGTAGTTAATCACTTAAAGCCAATACAAGAAAAATTTAAAACTCTTTTAAGTGATAGGTCTTATTTAGAAAACTGCTATAAAGAATCTGCGGAAATTGCACTTAAAATATCTAGAAAAACGTTATCAAAAGTAATGAGAAAAATTGGTTTTGTCTCTCAAAACTGAATAATATAAAATATCTGCGGAAAAATACTCCTTGAAAAGGAGTTGGTACCGTTGAAAATAACTCAAAAAGAATATTCAAAAATGACCGATAATGCTTCACCTAAAAGCAAAATATTTAAGAATATGATTCTTGCCTTTATATTTGGAGGTATAATTTGTACAATTGGCCAAATATGCACCACAATATATTCAAACTTGGGATTAGATATAAAAGATGCTAGGGCTGCTGTCTCTGTAACACTTGTATTTTTAGGAGCATTTTTAACTGCTTTAGGTGTATACGATAACATAGCAAAATACGCAGGTGCAGGATCACTTGTTCCTATAACTGGCTTTGCAAATTCAATAGTTTCTCCTGCAATCGAATTTAAAAGTGAAGGTCATATAATGGGAATAGGAGCTAAAATGTTTACTATTGCAGGACCAGTACTTGTATTTGGGATTAACGCATCTATATTATATGGTCTAATTATTTGGATCTTTAAGTTATTCTAATATATAAAAAAATCTGTGTCAAAAGACTATACTACTCTAGCCTTTGATACAGATTTTTATTTTATTTATTTACTTGCTTGTTCTTTCAGCAATATCTCTCGCAACAATTACACCTGTTACCGAAGCTTGCATTAATCCTCTTGTTATGCCAGCACCATCTCCAATTGCATAAAAGTTATCAATATTAGTTTCAAAATTATCTTTAACAGATATTTTTGATGAATAAAATTTAACCTCCACTCCATAAAGAAGTGTATTTTTAGAATATAACCCTGGAGCAACCTTATCAAACGCTTTCAAAGATTCTACTATGCTCGTAAGGTGTCTATGAGGTAAGACAAATGATAAATCCCCAGGAACTGCAGTTTTTAATGTAGGAATTACCGTAGATTTCTTAAGCCTACTAAAATCAGTTCTTCTACCCTTTAACAAATCCCCGAGCCTTTGAACCATTATTCCTCCACCGGTAAGCATATTCCCAAGTTGAGCTATATATTTTCCATACTCTATTGGCTGGTTAAAAGGTTCTGTAAATCTTGTAGAAACTAACATTGCAAAATTTGTATTGTCAGTATGTTTGGATTCTTCGGCATAACTATGACCATTTACAACAGCAATTCCTTCGTCGTAATGTTCTTCACTAACTATCCCCCCAGGATTCATACAAAAAGTTCTAACTCTATTCTCAAATGTATCTGAATAATACACCAGTTTTGCTTCATACAAATGCTTAGTAAGTGGATCCATAACAGCATTTGGTACTTCTACCCTGACTCCGATATCAACTTCATTATTCACAGTTTTCAAATTATTTTCATTTGCAACAGATGTAAGCCAACTAGCACCACCTCTTCCAGGTGCTGCTACTACATATTTAGCTTTAACCAATTCCCTATTTCTATCTTTATCTATCAACCATACTCCTTGAACTTTATTGTTCTCAACCAAAAGTTTATCTGCGGTAGTTCTCTCTCTAAATTCAAAATTTTCTTGTTGTTCTAGATATAAATACATATCTCTTAAAACTTCAAAAGAATACTCTGTCCCCATATGTCTTACTGGACACTGAATTAGCGAAATATTTTCCTTTTTTGCCTCATACGCTAATTCATCTCCAAATTTACTATTTTCTCCATAAACCTTTGTAGGTGCTCCATAAGAAAGATATATATCATCTGCATATTTAATTAATTTTCTTACCTTTTCAATAGGAATATAGTCAGTAATATTTCCTCCAACATTTTCAGATAATGACAATTTCCCATCAGAAAATGCACCCGCACCTGCCCAGCCATTCATTATATTGCATGGTTTACAATTTATACAACGCCCTATTTTCCTTGCTGGACAACTTCTTTTATTAATTGAACTCCCAGAATCTACAACAAGAATTTTTTTATCTGGCGCCTGCTTGTCCAACTCAAGAGCTGTAAATATCCCTGCAGGTCCTGCTCCTATAACTATAACATCAAAATTGTACATAATATGCACCTCATTAAATAATAATCATCTTAATCTCCCGAATTAATATTATAATATATGTTCGTAAATATGTAAAGATAAACATTACAAAAATTCATGCATCTGTCGCGGCACTCATCATCAACCAACTTTACTTTAAAAATAGTATAGGATATAATAAAAATATTATATTGTAGGAGGTAATTTTATTGTTAGAATTTGAGGAAATCAAACTTTCTCTAAATGAATTAAAATTAGAAATAAAAGATTTATCGGAAGCCTTAAACCTTAATTCTATAAAAGATGAAATTAAAAAATTAGAAAAGTCTGCTTCTAAACCAGGTTTTTGGAACGATACTGAACTTAGTCAAAAAATAATCAAAAGAACAAGTCTACTAAAAAATAAATTATTAAATTATGAAAAATTATATTCTTTATATGAAGAAGTATTTACACTGATTGAACTTGCCAATGAGGAAGATGATATTTCTCTTTTACCAGAGGTTCAAAAAGAATTTGATGATCTTAAAAAAATGTTAGAAAGTTTAAAGCTAGAGACATTACTTACAGGCGAATATGATTCTAATAACGCTATTCTTACATTTCATGCCGGAGCAGGTGGAACAGAAGCCCAAGACTGGGTCGAAATGCTTTACAGAATGTATTGCCGATGGGGCGAAAGGCACAAATATAAAGTAAAAACTTTGGACTATTTAGATGGTGAAGAAGCTGGACTTAAAAGTGTGTCTGTACTCATAGAAGGTGAAAATGCATATGGCTTTATGAAAAGCGAAGCAGGTGTTCATAGGTTAGTCAGAGTGTCTCCATTTGATTCTTCTGGAAGGAGACATACATCATTTGCATCTGTTGAAGTAATGCCCGAAATAGATGACAATATAGATGTAGAAATTTCCACAGACGATATAAAAATGGATGTATTTAGATCATCTGGCGCCGGAGGACAACATATAAATAAAACTTCATCTGCAGTCAGACTCACTCATATTCCTACAGGCATTGTTGTTGCTTGCCAAAATGAAAGAAGCCAACACCAAAACAGAGAACTAGCTATGAAAATGCTTAAATCTAAACTCATCGAAATAAAAGAAAGAGAACATCTAGACAAAATTGAAGATATAAAAGGAATCCAAAAAGAAATTGGTTGGGGATCTCAAATAAGATCGTATGTGTTTATGCCATATACAATGGTAAAAGATCATAGAACAAATTTTGAAATGGGAAATATAAATGCTGTAATGGATGGAGATATAGATGGATTTATAAATGCTTATCTAAAATCTGCAAGTTTAGACTCATTATCAAACCAAGAACAAGCCAATACTTAAATACAGGTATTGGCTTTTTATCCAACAACAATTTTTCCTTCAGGTAATATATTTTCAGTTCTATTAGATAATTTTAATGTTAATGAAATTACAAGCGTCATTGGACCAACTCTCCCAACAAACATTGCAAAACACAATGCGTATTTAGATATATCAGAAAGTAGAGGGGTAATCCCTGAGCTTAAACCCACTGTCCCAAAAGCAGATACCGCTTCAAACATCAAATCTACAGACGAAATACTGTTTGGACCTTCTACTATTTCTAAAATAATAATTGTAAAAATAACAATTATCATTGCTAAAACAGTAATACAAATAGATTGATATACAACACTTTTCCTTAGACGATGTTTATTAACAATTGCATCGGACTCCCCTTTTAAAACACTTATAACAGATGCAAATATTACAAAAACTGTAGTTGTCTTGATTCCACCACCTGTAGAAGACGGTGATGCCCCAATAAACATCAATATCATTATAAATATTTTAGTTATGTCTAATTGATCACTAACAAATATAGTAGCATATCCGGCTGTCCTTGCAGTTGTAGATTGAAAAAACGATGCTGTTATTTTATCAATAAAGCCAAGTCCATTTAAACTGTTATTGTATTCAAAAATCAAAAACATTAAAGTACCAATTAATAATAAAATAGAAGATGTAATAATAACAATTTTTGTATTTATTGAAATATGAGAATTAATATTCTTATGATTTATTTTTTCATTTAATTTTGAATAAATATCTACAATAACTATAAAGCCAAGCCCACCTATTATTATTAAAGAAGCTATTATTATACTTACAAACTCATCCCCTTTAAATAAAGTCAAACTTATATCTGGCGATATAAAGCCCAGCACATCAAATCCGGCATTACAATATGCAGATATCGAAAGGAATATCGAAATCCAAATTCCCCTTAATCCCCACAATGGCACAAACCTAAAAGACAATAATATTGCTCCTATAGATTCAACTAAAAAAGAAACAAACAATATAGTTTTTAACAGTTTTGATATATCTATCATATTTCCTCTGGTATAAGCTTGAGCAATTTGAAATTCTCTAAATCTCAATTTCTTCCTTATTAAAAGAGCAAAGCCTGTTGTAAAACTTACCGGACCCAATCCACCTAACTGAATTAGTATAAGCATCACAACCTGTCCAAAGGTCGACCAATGAGTGTATGTATCAAAAGGAGTTAATCCTGTAACGCACGTGCAAGAAGTCGACACAAAAAAACTATCTACAAAATTTGTAGATTGTCCATTTCTAGAACAAACAGGTAAAGATAAAATAACAGTTCCTACTAATATAACAAACAAAAAGCTTGATACTATCAAACGCACTGGTGAAAGATACTCTCTAAAAAAATATACTGACTTAAATATATTTTTCAACATAAAATCCTCCAAACTATTAATAAGAACCATCTTACTACCATATAAAAATAAAATCAACCATATTTTGCAATTTTAATTATACTTATAGTATTATATTTATTGATTATACAGTTTTCCGTCCCTTATTTGTATGACTTTTTTAGAATTATTGGCTATTTTATCATCATGTGTTATTAAAATAATTGTTTTACCTTTTTTATTCAATCCTTCTAGGATCTGCATTATATCTTCACCAGATTTTGAGTCTAAATTACCCGTGGGTTCATCAGCTAATATTATTTCAGGATCTGTAGCAATAGCTCTTGCGATTGCTACTCGTTGTTGTTGCCCCCCTGACATCTGTGATGGTCTATGATATAATCTAGCCTCTAGACCTACTCTCATTAAGG
>CAKSGI010000022.1 GCA_934454005.1 uncultured Eubacteriales bacterium
AGGCTTGCTTATAATAGAGTTAATTCTAACTTTACTCAAAGAAAATATGATTATGATAAATTAGAAAAGCAACTTTTAGGTTGGGATGATTAAGATTGTGGGTTGAATAATATTTAATGAAAAGATAAGGAGAATGGTTATAAACCATCTCCTTTAAAATAAAATCATATAAGCAAATTATTTAGTTTCTGCAATAATTCTATTTTGACAGTATCATCTAAATAATCGTTTGTTTTAATATCCATCTTTAGTGAATTAATCAATTGTTCTTTTGTTACAGTTGAAAACTTCATATAATAAACTCCCTATATCTTTCGTATACACAAGTATACATTAATTTTCTTTATTATTTAACAATATTATTATACCTATAAAGATAAGCTTTTATTCAATTTCTCTATCCCAAAGAACTTCGCCTTCTCAATTTCTAATAATATTTTTTCAACCAACTCAATAGCTTTATCTATGTTATTATTTACCTTGGTTTGTAATTCGGTTTCTTTAGAATAGTTTTGATTTTTTCTATAACTTTTTCTATAACAGGAATCACCGCCACGGGCATATCACCACTATTATAATCTATATCAAAATTATGCTCATCTCTACACATCCATGTTCTATTCATGATGGGGTTTTTATATTTATATAATAATTCTTTATTGGTAGACGTTTTAAATTCGTTCCTTTTCTCATCAGATAATATGTTTATAAAGTCTTGCGCAATTTCTTGTTCATTATAATGCAATGATTCCTTAGTAGGAATATTATTTATCATGGCTATATCAGCAATATTGATTACTTGATTGTCTTCAAGAATAATGTTACTATCTTCTATATTTAATAAGCTTACCCTATCAAGATCGGTTTCAATGTTATCTGTTACTTTTGTTATATCTAAAACATCGCCTATCACATATATAGATTCTAATACATTTTTATTTATATTGTTATATTCATAAATTTTATTTCCTTTAATTTTATAAAGATTTTTTCTACTTACAATTGATTTATTATAATCGTCTATTGAATATTGTATAAATGATGATACACACTCTAATAATTCTCTTATATCTTGTTCTTCTAAATAAGGTGTTCTTACACCACAACTATTTAAATCACCTTGACAATCAAATGTTGTACCAGCATATAATATATAACTTGCATTGTTTCCACTCTCATCAGTAATCTTTGTTAATTCATAAAAATCATCGCAAGCAAATCCTTCTGTAAATATTGACTTCTTATATTTTTTATTATACCCATATATTTTTGTCCATCAATAATTGTATTATCATTTAGTTGATATTTGATTATTTCTTTGAATTCAAATATCATAGGAAAGTCATATGTTCTTCTTTCGCAAACCCTCTCCCATCTTTCTATTTCTTCATCGCTATCTATATCAACATGCTCAACAATCTTTTTAAATATCTTTACTGTATAGTAATAATACATTATATCTTTTTCGTCTTTTAATTTCACAAAATCATTAAACCCTTGTATATGCGGTTCTGAAAATTCTAATTTTATATCAGAAGTTTCCCAACTAAAAATACCATCTGTTTTGTTAAATTTATTCATAGTCAAATCTTCTCCTTTATTCATCTTCTAATAATTTTTCTAATTTTGTCAAATCTTCTTTACTAATTTTTCTTTATGCTTCTTTATATTTATTACGATATTTTTTATTTCTTGACTGCCTTGTATTTTGTTCTGCTTATTCTTTTTAAAAGATTGTAAATCAATTATATTACTCATCTAAAAATACCTTTCTCAAATTATAATTATTTATTGGCTCAACCAAATCATAATATCTGCTAAATTTTAGACACTTTTTAATATATTTGTTATAAGGGGGTAGGTTCAAGAATGGCTATATTACTAGGTTTCAAGGTTTAAAAAAGCGATTTAGGCACTTTTTATTTTAAAAAAGTGTCTAAAATTTATTTTATATTTTTATTATTCATTTATCAAAAAATAAGGAGGTATTTTTTAAAAACATAGCAATCATATATTTTTAATTTTCACCTCCTTTTAAATTATTCATTTATTACCCATTCAATCTTATGTTACCATTATAAACCATTTTACAAATAATTGCAACATTTATTTTATATTTTAATAACTGGCTTGAGATTTCAATTTTAGCTCTAAAAGTTGAATTTCTTTAGAAATCTTATTTTTTTTGATTTGTGTGGCTAAATCCAACGAAGACAAGCCATTCATACGCTCTTTTAACATGTTTAATTTAATTATATTTCTCATAAAATCCCCATTTTAATATATGTATATTTGTTAAATTCTTACTTAACATAATAATATTATATATTTATTTTAAATTATTATCAATAAATTTAAGAAAAAAAATAGGTAGAAACAGAAATAAATCTGAATCTACCTATAATAAAAAAGAAGGTGTATTATTCATCTTCTTTTTCGTTAGTTAATATTAATTAATCCTTATAAGGATTTAAAAATTGTAGAATAAAACAAACTAAATTAATGTTTGCAAGTATATTTTACATTATCTTAGATTATAATACAATCCTTAATTTTAGACAATCAATTTAAACATAAAAGGAGTCTAAAAAACTATCATAACCGCTCTTTTTCAATTTTTCTTGTTGTTCAAGTGCAAGTGATTTATAATATTTGTTTTATTTGACATCAAAAAACACCTTCTATCAATTATACTTCTTTTGCTAAAATGAATTTACTTAAAGAGATGGATGAGCCAGCAATATTAGAATCACTACCTCCTAATTGCAATACAAGGTCAGAGTTAATGTTTCCACCAGTATAGAAGAATGAACCTTCGAATTTAATTGTTTCATTAGCTTTTAAATGAATATCATTGTAATGTACGCCTTGATAATTTTCACTATTCTGAACAACAAGTTTTACATTTCTGTCTACTGTACTAGACAAAGATATTACATAAGAATATTTTGTGTTTGATACAAGTTGAATGTTATTTTTCATAAGTTGTATATCCCATGAATTTTGACCACCTTCATTTATATTTAAAACAAGACCATTTGAACCTTGTACAAGACTAGGTGCTTCTAAAGATGAATCTGAATAAGTATTCCAATTAGCGACCAAAGGTTTAGTTTCATTGTGAATTATATCTAGTGCTTTTGGTTGAATTTGTATCTGAGTAGGTTTTGATTTGTTTTGTGAATAATCAACAGAGCTGACTGATGCTGATGTAGCACCAATTGTGTCTATACTATTTAACACTATATAATTATTGTATGTGTTTAAAACTTCGCCATTGTTTAATGTAATTTCATATTCTTTAACTGCAACATTGTCATATGTGTAATTCCAACTTAACACATTATCTTTATCAGCAAATTTTAAACCTTCAACCTTATTAGGTAATGTTTTATCATATTTAGTAAAACCTAAGTCATAAACCTTAACGCTGTCTATATAGAAGAAGCTTGGCATAATAGAATTATCTATTTCACCACCCCAGCTTCCTCCGATAGCAAGATTTAATAATATATTATAAGGCTTATCATATGGGTATGCTTTCCATCTATAAGGTTCTGTTACCTCATCATACGAATGTTTTTGATAAGGTACTTCATCAACTAAAAATTCAATATACTCAGGTGTCCAAATCACACTATAAGTATGATATTCAGAATAGTTAGTAGGAATAGAAACCTTTTTAGTTACTTGATTCCCATTTCTAAAATTATATTTCTCTGAGTGTAATGAACCATGAATCCATTCGGGGTCTTTTCCCACATTTTCCATTATATCAATTTCCCCACTCTTGGGCCACTCACCATACAAATTATCTGATGGCATCATCCATATAGCGGGCCATGTACCTTTTCCTGTTGGAAGCTTAGCAACGATATCGAACTTACCATATAAAAAACTTTCTTTACTTATCAATCTCGCTGAGGTATATTGTCCATTTCCATAGGCTTCTTTAATAGCTTTTATAACCAATTTATCATTTTCAATATAAGAATTATCAATTCTGTCAGTGTAATACTGTGCTTCATCATTAGTCCATCCTGCCTCATGCACTTCTCTTGTCCATCTGCTGTGATCTATATCGCCATTACCCTTAAATTCATCTGAATAAATCAATTCCATAGCATCAGTATCATAAAGAGGTGCAGTATCTAAAGCAACAAAATAAACTCCTGCACCACAAGATTTAAATTGTATTATTCCATTTTCAACTTTTTCAGTATTCAGCCAATAAAACTTTTCGCTGACATAATAATAAACTTTAACTTTGCTTCCCCAATTATATTTACGATTCAAAATAACTGCAATATCTTCATTTTCATTAACTTCACTATCAACAATTTGAAAGATTCCATCATAATTGTTTTTTGTTAATTTTTCTTTTATCTTCAAATAAGACGGATTATTTTCTGGATTATTGGAAACACAATAAACATATGAGCCTATCCATTTAGTAAGACTTCTTTCTAATCTTATTCTATATATTCCTAGTTTATCAAAATAAGGCTCTTGTTCCCAATAGATATCGTCTGTGTTAAAATAAACTTTTTTCTCCTTATTATTCACTTCTACAAAAAGATTAACAACAGAAACAAAATTGTCATCTACTTCAGGTAGGATTAACTCTTGCTCATCAGCAAGAATATTATTATACCCCAGTTTTAAATTTGCCGAAGTATTAACAGTATAACTATGGTTGTTATTTCCCATTGGAATATTATTGTTCATATTTTCTATCTTTAAATTTATTAAGTTTATTTTGCTTGCAATACTTTCACCATTACTGTCCATTACAGCTTTCTCATGTGTAACTGGGTAGATATTTTGGTCGTTAGCATCTTTCAATTGTTTCATTTTTGTCATTAAGTACATCTCCCTTGTTTTAATTAATTTATTTCATCAATTTCTCTATAGTTGTCTATCATATTTTCCAACAAAAATTATTATAGTAGAATATTACTTTTTTAGTTTAAATTAAATCGTAAATATATATCAGCGTATGTATGATTTTCTAACACTTGCCTAGACATGTGTTTTATCCTTACTTACGGTATTTAGAACATCATCAGTGTCTATAATTATTTTATAATTTATACTATTTTCAAGTTTAACAGCTTCTATTTGTTTTTCAAGTTGTGATATCTTTTCAGTTAATTCCAATATTTTTTCATTTAAAATTCTACCCTGATTAGCACTTAATCCACTTGTTTTACTAGTTGATGTTAAATTATCCGTTATTAAAACTGATGTATTTCCGTCACCTATATTTCCTTGTTTTTTTGAGTTAAGTATAAAGAATCCGCTCATATGTAGTATCACACCCTTCTTGATCCTAATAGCCTATAATGGCATAGATTTCAACTCCTGATGTTAATGCTTTTAAACTTTCAAGTGCCTTATCTGTATAATCTAAAAACAATCCATATTCTGGAGTTATTAACATTTCATCTTTATTGTTAATCAAAACCATCAATTCTTCATTAACTGATATTTGTATTTTTTTTGCTTTAGGTTTCTTTAATTTTTTATCGAATTTAGCACTTTCAAGTAATTCTTCATCAGCAATAGTTGTTTTTTTAATATAAGTATATCTATTACATTGCTCAGAATAAGTAATATACATTTAAATCTTCCTTTCTTATATATAATAAAAGAAGGATAATTAAAAATAACTACCCTTCTCATTTGTTTTTAATTATAATTTATTAAAATTTCCATCATAAGCCACAAACCCAGATTTAGTATTCTTTCCTTTGTCAGTATCATACACAACGTGTAACATTCCATTCTCTCTATAAAGAGGAGTAGCTTTTTCGTAAGGTGATAAAATTCCTATTTTATTAGTTTTAGAAGCAATCTCATAAACATTTTCATTACTAGAGCCATTGCACCATTCACTTTGATAGATATAATTTATGCAATTTGTAGCATTTGTTATGTAAGCTTTTTTCGTACCGTTAGGCACTGGATATTCGACATATACTAATTGCTTAGAATATAAAACATCTAATATTTTAACCTTGTCACTTATGTCAATCCTACCCCCGTCTTTGTTTCCATTTATATCTCTAGTATAAAAGAAATCATTTTCTATTATAGCATTATAATCTTTGACTTCTCCTACAAATGGTATAAAATCGACATTATCTTGAGGAGTCTTAGAAGTTTGTTCAATTATAGGTATATTTGATGTTAAAGCTGATTTAAACTCATTCCATTTAGCCCAATTGTTAGCTCTAAATGAATTTGGACAAGATTTGTAACTTGCATCCGATTTATTCACGTAATGTCGTTAATATTACGCAGTTCTCCTATGAACTTCTTATATTTTCATATAAGTCTAGACTATATCATAATCCTAACTTTAATTTAGGATTCCTCGCATTTCCATTTAAAAGGATTTATTGAATCTTGTTACGATTCTACCCTACCACTTGGCTGTACTCTATTCCCTTCCATTATTACTTGATAATGTGGTTTCGATAGTCGTTGAGATTATATTTAATTGCGTTTCTGTGAAATCATAATATAGACTTTTACACGAAAAACCTGTAGTTTTTATTTTATTGTTATTTTTCAATAAAATATTCTACTTTATAATATTTATTTACAATTAAATATAATCTGCTGATTGCCCATTGTTTCATCTTTATGATTTTTACACTTGGTACATAAAGCTTTAGGGTGTTCCAGCATATAACGAGGTTTTTCACTTATATATTACTATATAAGGCTACCATTATTAATAGTGACGTTTAACTTTGTCAATTTTTATTTCATATTTATTCATTAGATATTTTGTTAAATCAACAGTGTGCTTAATAGTTGCTTCTGAAGGTTGTCCATTTTTTTCAAGACACATTTCTATGCTAACGCTATTACTATTTGTAATTCCATGCTTACCTTTTCCGTCTCCTACTGCCCAAGAGTAATTAATATCACTGTTAATTATTTGAATTATATTGTTACTATCTACAAAATAATCTGCACTAGATCCTCGATTTCCACCATTAAAATAATTGTAATGATTTAAAGCGCCAGCCCCTGGATTTGCTGTATCATGTATACATATGTAAACAGGCTTTTGACTTCTTTTTGTATAGTTGTATTTTACAAATTTTTGTTGAATTGTTATCATTAAAACACATCCTTATTATTTTTTTATATTCGTCAACTTCGACAATTAATCATAAGTTTGTATGTATTTATTTTTCAGATTCACCTTTGTTTTTTAATATTTCTAATCCTTGTATTAGAGCTGGTGGTAATTTAACACCCATTTGTCCTAAATTTTCACAAATAGAAGTACCTTCATTTGCAATAAATAGATAAAGACAAGCACCTCTTAATATACCAGTGTTGCCTAGTAAAATATCTATTTGTACTGCAACCAAAACAGCTATCATATATCCTGTCTTTTTTAAAAACCCAATTCTAAATTTTTTACTAGAATATTCGCCTAAACCCCAAGCTTTTATCATACCTGTACATGTGTCTATTACTAATATAGTCAAAAAAACTATTAGAAGGGTATCTAATCCTCCCAATAGATGTCCTAGTATAGCACCAATCGTAGCTATCGCTATATTAAATTTTGTTTCCATTTTTATACCCCTGCACTTCTTAGTTAAACTTGCATACTAAGAGTATTTATTTTGTTTTTTTAGAAATCTTATCTTGTGTTTTTATTGCAAGTTTAATTTTTTATCTTGTGTGCATTAAATTTTAATCAAATATTTGATCTAATCCTTCTTCTTTTCTTAAGTCATAATGTTTCATAGTTGTCTCCACTGAATTATGCTGACAGACATATTTGCTTACCAATTTTATATCTTTGCCTTTATTAAGAAGATTAGTACAAGCACTAGCTTTGAATAGATGGGGATTGATTCTTCTTCCTAAAATGTCACTTAATGTATTTGTACATAATTCAGAAGCCCACTCCTTAGAAACACGTTTTATTTCTCCACGATATTTTACTGTGAAAATATCTTCATGGTCATATCCTCTTTTATCCAACCAAAGATTAGTATATTTAATACATTCTTCATTTAACATATACTCACATATCTTTCCGTCGGCACCCCTACCTTTTTCTCTAACCTTATTAGACATAATATAAGTCTTTCCTTCAGGTATACCTTGTCTAACACATTCGGCTTTAAATTGTATTATTCCACCTCGTCTAGCGCCTGAATTAAATGCGCATGCTACCCACGCAAGTCCCATATAATTTCCATCATCTAATAAAACTTCTTTTAATTTTTCATATTCTTCTTCGGTTACAGCTATTTTTTCATATACGTAATTTAAAGGGATATCTTTAAATGCAGTTGTAAAATTTCTAAAATTAGAATATTCCTCCATTTCATCATCATCAACAACATTATCTATTATGTAATTACATAAAGAGCTTACAGCGCTCTTTTTGAATTTTAATGCGCTAGATGACATTCCCCTATTTACCAAATAACTCATAAACCTTGTAAAATCCCTTTTCTTTATTTTATACAAAGGTTTTCCATTACAACTTGTTTCTATCCAATAAGCAAATTGTCTTAGAGCGGATTTATATTGTTTTCTTGTATCAGCGCTTAACTGTGCTTTTGCATCAAAAAATTCTTGAATCATTTCTCTTGTTTCAGAGTTGCAAACGTTATACATTTCATCCGTCACATCAGGAAGTTTTAATGCTCTTTCTCTTACCATATTTTGATTTATTTCAGCCATAAATTCATCCTTTCTATTTATTGGAAACTTCTATTTTTTCTAATTCTTTTCTAACTTCTTCTCTCCACCTACTTGGTACTTGCTCTAAGGTCATTTCCCCTTGTGTTATTTTCTTTACATATAATTTAACCATTTTTTAATCCCCCCCTTATAAATCCCCAATAACTTCTGCTAATTCCAATACACAGCTTTCTAAATTTGTGTATTGTTCTAATAATTCATCGTAAGATAGTTTTTCTTTTATTTCTTGTTTTTTTAATTCTTCTAAGTGCTGGATATATTTTTCTGCAACTTCTTGTACACTTAAATTACTATCTAAATTTAAATTAGCAATCAATACATCTTTATCTTCAATGTTAGTAACTCTATTATTTTGTATTAATAGAATAACATCAGCGTTTTTTAATTCTGGCATGGAGTTTAAAACTTCCTCTGCACTTACATTATTTATACTTTCTTTTTTATCCCATATCTTATATTCCATTTTTACCTTCTCCTTTATTCAAACTTTTCTATTATATTTAAATAGCTGTTACCACTACTATATCCACCAAGTACATACATTTCGTCGTTCGCAGAAACTGCACTAAGGGAATCCCTTTCAGATGTCAAGGCGGTATGTTCTTTCCACTTATCCGTTTTAGGGTTGTAAGAGAAAACTTTGTCCGAATAACCTTGCGTATTATATCCTCCTGCAACATACAGTTTATCTTTTATAACACAATAGCCAAAAGAATTTTTACCTTCTGGCATAGTTGTTTTTGTAGTCCATGTATCAGTCGCTGGATTATAGCACTCTACAACATCTGTATAACCATTACCAACGTACCCTCCAACTGCATAAATTAAATTGTCTATATTACCTACACCCAATCCAGCTCTTGCGTTTAGCATAGATGTTTTACTGCTCCATGTATTAGTAATTGTGTTATAACATTCTATTATGTTAAGATATCCACCGCCACCATAACCACCAATAGCATAAACAAGATTGCCAACCGCAACACTAACAAGTTCATGCCGAGCTGTAATCATATTCGCTTTACTGCTCCAAAGATTAAGAGTTGCATTATAGCTATAAACAGTATTTAGATAACTAGTTCCATAACCGCCAATAACGTAAATTGTTTTTCCAACTACAGCGCTAGATAATTTACTTGCACTACTGGGTAAACTTGCTCTAGATACCCATTTATCTGTATCGGGTTCGTATCTTTCTACAGTAGCCAAATTATTAGCCCTATATCCGCCAATAACATAAATGTCATCTCCAATCGAACAAGCTGTAAACCTAGATTTAGCGGAACTCATATTAGCTTTAGCCACCCATTTGTTTGGTTCTTTTGTTATTATAAATTCTGCAAATTTATATTTTATTTTTATTTCAAAATTCTTTCCGACAAATTGGCTAGGTATATTAAATGTATAGCTTAATGTACTGCCAGCAGATGTTTTATTTCCTATATGCGTGTCTTGGTTATTGTAGTATATATATATTTCATGTAGAACATTAAAAAACATATCTGTAGCTTTTATTGTACAACTAGAATTATCTATCGTAAGTTCGGCGGTTTCTGTATCGATTAAATAACAATCGTTATAATCATTTTCTTTAAAAACTAGGTGATAAACATTATCCCCCATCTTTGCAATGTCATTATTATTTCTAGTTTCTATTTGCTTAATTTTATTCGCCAAAACATTAAAACTATCTTCTTTATTGGCAACAATTCCTTTGCCAGTAACAGCTTCTGCAATTAAACTCTTTCCATTACTGGCATTTGTAAAAACCTCGTTTATGGCTTCTATTATAGTCTTATTATTTGTTTCTAAGTTAGAGAAAGAAGCATTAGGATTAAAAGTACCATCATTTCCTTTATCTCCTTTATCTCCCTTTAAGCTTAAAAGTTGTTCTGCTGTAAAATCTTCGTATTTAAAAGGGTCTCCTTTTTCCCCTTTTATGGTTTGTATAGTTGAAATTTTATTATCGACATACTGTTTATTTACAAAACTTAAATCGTTAGTAAGCTGTGAGATAGATGTGGGAATATTAGGTTTATTATTTAAATCATTATAATTATGATTATGATTTAAATTTGATTTATTTTCGTTTAATTCCTCTATTTTTTGATTAATGACATTTATTTTCTCATCTAAGTTAGGCTCTATATTTTCTATATCACCTATATAATCCCCAATTTTTATCATTTCAGAAGATATTCTATCTATATTTTCATTTATATCTGTGTGAACATGAGAAACATCTGCTTTTTCTTTTAGTCTATTTTCTATTTGTGGTTTATTATAATAATTACCAAGATCGACATTTTCATTTATGATCAAATTATCTATTTCACTTACATCATGTCTATGATTTACATTTGCTTTTTCATTAATATTTTTTTCTATTTTATTTATTTTACCCTCAACATTTGTACCATCTTTCATTATAACAATTGTTGATTTTGTTGTTGGGTATAAATTAATTGTTTTTTCTTTATTTTGTAACTGAATATTATTATCCACAATATCACTCCGTTTATATTTAAATGTAATAAAGAGCGTCTTTAATCAAAAAAAAACACCCTTTTTATTTTTTTTAACTAACCATTCATTTTATTTAAAAGATATTCATATAATTCATCAACTTTTTTTTTCATTTCTTCATCAGCTTTATAACTTATTTTACTATTGTTACTATAAAGTGCACCGTCTTCTCTATACGTACTATATGTCACACCAACCCTTAGTCCATCTTTTAGCTCAATAGCATTTAACTGTGTTATTCTCTTATTCATCTTGTTTAATCTCACTTTCTTCTTTATATTCTACTAATCTGTAGTTTTCATAACCTTTACGTTTTCCTTTGACTTCCCAACCAAAAGAGATATCATTTTCTGCTTGTACAACAAAATAATCACTATGTCTCTCAGATACCCATATATCACCCTTTCCATACTTGGTTATAAACACTTGATACTCGTAATCCGTACTTATAATTTCTTTAAATATATCATCTATCCAGACTATACATTCACCATTTTCTACAACACTTTCTCCGATATCACCAAACCAATAATCTGCTGTTTCGTAAGCGTTTACTAGTCGTTTACCATAACTTTTTGTTTCTTGAACGCAGTTTTTAGAACCACTTACTGCAAGTTCAGCACAAGAAACTCTGTGAATATTGCTAATGCTGTTTCCATTAAAATTTGGAGAAGAAAGTATTTTTAAATATGCTCCACCGACTAGTTCATTGCAAGTAACCCTTGTACCACTTAAATTATCGCCATTAATATATTTTAAATTATATAATTGTTTATTGTTACAATTTATATCGCTGTTTAGATAATTAATATCAGCATAATTTATTTCCGCATTATTCGAAACAAGTTTAGTAACGTTTACAGTACCAACACCATTTATATTCTTATTATTCATCTGCAAATGAGAATAAAAGGTTATTGCCTCGTTTGCATTTAAAACTCCACCAGTACTCCCATAGCCTATTTTTTTAGTTAGTAAATAATCTTCACAATAAACTTGATTTTTAAAGTTTGCCTTAGAGTTGAAAATTAACCAACTTTCCCCACAGTATATATTGTTTACAGTTAGAGAAGGTGTGCTTATAGATTTTATAGCATTTATGCTATCGGGTATTAAATTTCCTTGTATAGTTGTTTTAGAAGTGTTTATAACAACTTCATCTAATTTGGAATTATTATAAGAAGGATTGCAACCGTTTATAAAAAGTTTTCTTGAAGGTAATATATAAAAATCATTTCCCATAGCCCAAAGCCTTGTAAAATTACCCTTTGTAATTTCTTGATTCCAATTTGAACCATCATCATTAAATGTTGAAAAATCTATGTACCTATCTCCACCATTTAAACTTCGTATAACTATACCTTTATTTCCTGTTCCTTTAATATCAATATTACCTAAACGCTCACCGCCAAATACATTTATGTTATCTGTGCAAAGTTTACCACTAGTATCTACCCAGAAAACCTTATCACTGTTCTGATTATATAATTCTAATTTACCATTTTTAATAGAGAATGTTCCTTCTGAATTTTGTACGTTTTCATTTATATTATTAAAAGCCACCTGAACAGACGTAGGGCTTTGTTCTATAATTGATTTTACACCGTTATTGTCGACTTTTGTTTCTATTTTATCGCTCGCTATTTTAAAATAGCTTTCTATTTTACCGTCATCTTTAAGAAATTCAGTAACTGCTACCTGCCCTTCAACTACATTGATATAATCTAAATAAATTACATTGTAAATATCTTTTGTTGCACCATCATGATCTATTCTAAAACTAATATAAGAAGCATCGTTATTTATTTTAAAATTTTCTTTGATTTTAATTCCATCAAAATTAGGTTCTATATGTTCCAATAATATTTCTCTTAGTAGTTTTTTGCTAGAATTATATTCTTGCAAATATATTTGGCAACTATTAACTGCTTCTTCAATTCTTAATTTAATCGCCATAGACAACATAGAAGCATTTAATGCTTTTGCGCTTATATAAGAAGAACATATTCGTCCTTCGTTATTTCTATCGGTTGCTCTTATACCAATGTTGTCACCAGACTCGTAAAATGTAATGTTATACAATCTATCATTTTTCCATGCATCTAAATTTTTTTCTTTAAAATTTCCGCCTGCAATTAAATTTTTTTTAGAGTTTAAAAATTCCTTAGAATTTGTAACGGTCATTATTATATTTTCTTTGGTTAGCGCTAATTCTGCTTTTTCTAGTCTTTTTTCAATACCGTTTTCAGATATAATTTTTTCTTTTACTTCTTCAACAGTAGCGGTAATACTCCCTATTGTTTGTAATATTTCAGATGTCTTTTTATTCGTATATGTGTTAGATGCATTTTCCGAAATATTTGATAACGCATCATCAAATGTTTTTGATAATAAAGCTAATGCACTTTGATATTGTTCTATCAATAATTTAAAATCATTTAATTCATCTTCGTCTAATATATTATCTTCAACAATTTCATTTATTTTAACTATTAACGAAGTATGTTTTAAATCAAAAGAATTTTTTGCTTGATTCAAATTAGCTCTTATGCTCTCTGAAAGGAAAACACTTTCATATAAATTGTTGAACCTAGTATCTACATCCAATTTTTCTTTGTTTAATTCATTTATTTTTTCACGTATAAAACTTAATTCTACGCCATCAATAATTCCGTCTAAAGAAATATCTCCAATATCTCTTTCTAATTCTTCTAATTTGTTATTTACATCTGATAAATCTTTATTTATATCATTTTTGGTATTATTTATGGATAGATTTAATTTATCCGTTGTTACATATTTCTTTTCAATTTCCTCTATTTTACCGCTTATTTTACCACTCTCAACTTGAAACATTGTTTTTGCTTCATTCAATGTTCCCTCAGTAATATCCAACATATTAGGTTTCCAATCTGTAGCCATATTACCATTTTCCCATTGAACGTTTTTTATTTTATAATTACCATCTATATTTATTGTAGGATTTATTATAAACCCATTTTTTAAATCATTTCTGGTTTTATACTTCAAAAATATCCTTGTTAGTGTGTTTGCTTTAACATTATATGGTTTTGCAATTCCTATATTTGAAAATATAACGCTATTTTTTTGACTTGTAGCTACATTTAATATAAATGTTTTGGTATAGCCTTTTTTGTTGTTTTCATCCTCACCCATTAATTTGCAAATATAATTGCCATATGTTAAGTGTGATAGTTTAAATGTTGCTTTATTATCCAATATTATACCTTCATAATTAAAATCATCTCCGTTATTAATGGAAAGTTTTAACGATTTCAGAGTTTTTCCACTCTCAAATTCAATACTAATATCAGATCCTTCCATAATTTCATAAGTTCTTGATTTTGTAATAATTATAGGTATCTGATCAGCTAATTCATCATCACTCAAGCTTCTAGATTGAGGAATACCTAAAGGTTGGTAAGCTGTATATCCTAAAATCAAATTATCTTCCGTTATTTCCATATCTTCTTCGGTTATTATTGTTGCACTGTAGACATATTCATTACCACCCATTATAGGTATATTAGTTACATTTTTTACAATCCCATTACAAATCAATAAATTTTGACTATAATTAACATTACCCAACCAATAAGTAGAATCTATAAAATTACCCGAATTTCTTATATAATTCGTTGCACCTATATTTATACCTTGCTGAAACTTTTCATACGCTTCAATGCTTAAAGCATCCGCTTTTATGCTACCAGCTCTAATGATTGCACCGTTAAATTCGCCTGCTGTAATGCGGTCAGCTACAATTGCTCCCATTTGTTATATTCTAAGTTCTTTATCTTAGACTTCTCTATTTTTCAATAGAGTATCGGACTATATCATTATCCTAAATAAATAGGATATTCGGCACTCGTGGAAGGGATTATTGATTGGTTTCTCACCCTTCTAGTCTCTGCACCTTCTAACTACTCACACCTTTTGTTAGCTTGGCTCATGATTGGCATATTTAATATTTTATTTTAATCAATATTAAACTTAGCTTTCCATGATTTCACCGAATTTTCATTTAATCATTACTGATTAAAGGGACAGTTTACTATCCATTGTCATTGCAACATCTACTTGTCCACCTACACCGTTTTTTGAGTGTCCCAATCCACCTGACGTCCACAACCAACAATTTTTCATATTTTCTTCTTTTTCATTATCTCCAACAATAATACAATTCTTTTTAACTATTACCGATGAATTCTTTAATCCACTATTTATTAGATCAGTCGCATTGTTTTTAGCTTCCTCTAATATCTCTTGCCAACTCTTACTAACATCGTTTACAACATTGTCTATTCTATCTACTTTTGTAACAACATCTGTAATCCATGAGCCATAACTAACAGCGTTGCTTAAAACTACATTTATAACTTTTGGTTCATCTTTGTTGATTGAAACCTCTGTAACCCTTGCATTTAAATGTATCCCTATTTCAGAATCATAAATATTGGCTTTCATATTAATCCTTACAGGATTACCGTTGTCAACAATTTTAACACTACATGTTATTTCTGGATATAATTGTGATTGTAATTGAGTTACACCAGCATTATATAACGCTTCTGAGTTGTAAATATCCGTATTTCTATAAACTGCCTCACGTAAAAATAAATCTGGTCTTGATTGGATATATGATAGAGAAAACCCTTGTTCTAAGAAAAAAGAATAATCTTCTATATATGTCAATCCATTAGTTCTATCCAATATAGATGTCTCAATGCCAGTATCTTTATCTATTCCGCCAAAAACGTGTAATCTAGTTATTATATCGCCACCATCTTTGCTTACATTAATACCAGTTAAATTACTATTATCGTTTATAATTAATTCTTCGCCCTTTTGCATTAATATGTCTACAGTGTCATAATTAAATATAATTACTGCTCCAAAATTTTCAGCTATTGTATTTAAATTGGCTAAAACTGTTGCTTCTTCGCTTATTAAGTGTCTTTTCATATTGGATGGAATATCGGTTTTACCTAAATTCCAACCACTCCCTTCCAATACTTTTTTAACCAATGTTTGAACTGTTTCAGCTATATATTCAAATTTCCCATTTATTTTTTTTGCCAAATTAATAGCGTTTTGTTGACATGTTACAGTAGTGATACTATAATCTTCTCTATCTATATCTATTTTATCTACTATATAAATTTTATCATCATATTCAATTACTTCACCTATTTTATAACTACGAACACCTTTAGTTAATATCTTAAAAGATAACTCTGATGGTTGATTTAATTTGTGTGTGATAGTAATATCATATTCATGTTCATGACTTATTGCCCATTCCAAACTCAAAAATTATCTGCTACTCAAAATATGGACAAATATACTTCCATATTGAGAATTTTCCTTCTTCAACGTGTCTTGTTTTGCTTA
>CAKSGI010000023.1 GCA_934454005.1 uncultured Eubacteriales bacterium
GTGCTGTACCAATAGCTTTCATAATTACTCTCCCTTTAAAGTTTCTGGGCCTTTAATATACCCATAAATAGCACTTGCAGCCGCAACAGCCGGACTTGCCAAATACACCTTAGAATTAATATGCCCCATTCTTCCTACAAAATTTCTATTTGTAGTTGAAATTGCACACTCAGAATCTGCTAAAACTCCCATATGACCACCCAAACAAGGACCGCATGTTGGAGTTGATACAATTGCTCCAGAAGTTATAAATATTTCTATTAAACCTAATCTTAAAGCTTCTAAATATACCTCTTGACTCCCAGGAATAATTATGCATCTAACAGAACTGTTAATTTTATTGTTATTTAAAATATTTGCTGCTACCTTTAAGTCTGATATACGACCATTAGTACAAGACCCTATAACCACCTGATCTATTTTTATATTACCTATTTCATCTATAGTTTTTGTATTTTCCGGGAGATGCGGAAACGCTACCGTCGGACGGATTTTAGACAAGTCTATAATGTATTCTTCACAATAATCTGCATCACTCTCTGCTTTATATTCTATAGGCTCACGCTCAAACCTATTCTTTATATACTCCCGCGTAATATCGTCAACAGGGAAAATTCCATTTTTTGCTCCAGCCTCAACAACCATATTAGATATACATAATCTATCATCCATAGATAAATACTTTAAGCCCTCACCTAGAAATTCTATAGATTTATATCTTGCACCACTTACTCCAATTTTGCCTATTATATGTAATATTATATCCTTCCCTGATACCCACTTAGATGGCCTATTAATAAATTCAATTTTAATAGCTGCAGGAACTCTTAACCACACTTTACCAGTAATCATACCTGCAGCCATATCCGTTGAGCCAACACCTACTGAAAACGCACCAAGAGCTCCATATGTACACGTGTGCGAATCCGCACCTATAATTAAATCCCCAGGGCCAACAAGTCCCTTCTCTGGTAAAATTACATGCTCTATACCCATTTCACCAACATCAAAAAAATTTTTTATAGAATGTTTTTTTGCGAAATCCCTTACTACTTTGCACTGTTGGGCTGATTTTATATCTTTGTTTGGTACAAAATGATCCATAACAAGCGCAATTTTAGATTTATCAAATAAAGAAATCTCGCCATACTTTTCAAGTTCTTTTATTGCGACAGGTGATGTGATATCGTTTCCTAAAATCATATCTACATTAGATTCTATTATTTGGTTTGCTCTTACTTCTTTTAATCCTGAATGTGCTGATAATATCTTTTGAGTTAGTGTCATTTTCATAAATGTTCCCCCTAAAAGGCTTGGGTTAGTAAAACAATTAAGAGTTATCAACAAATTTTTAATTTTATATAACTCCCGTAGGTTACATTATATGCACATACTCATTTAAAAATAAAAAACTTTTAAAAATTTTAGATATAAAGGCATTAATTAAACATATAGTTATAATTTAGAATATAATTGCAAATAGTTATATTTCAAAGAACGTTTATTTGCATTGTAGCACAAACAATTAACAAATAGAATTAAGAAAAATAAATTGGCTCCTATTCTTTAACTTAATATTTTTTAACTGAATCTCTGCCAACTCTTGCTAATATTATAGGTCTTTGATTCGGCTTTACATTTGATATATTTATAGCTGAATTCAATATATCACTCGCACTCTTACATTTTTGTTCTGTTGCTGAATACAATGTAGCTACTATATCTCCAGACTTTACATAATCACCTATTTGTTTGTGTATTATTATACCAGCACTATAATCAATGTTATCTTCTTTTTTCTCTCTTCCGGCCCCTAAAATCATAGATGCAATTCCACATTTTTCTGTATCCATAGAAAATATAAAACCATCTTTATCTGCAACAAAATCTTTCGTAACTTTAGACTTTTTAAACTTAGAATTATCCTCGATTACTCTCAAATCTCCGCCCTGAGCCTCTACCATCTCTTTGAACTTTTCAAATCCTTTACCAGAATTTAAAGCATTTTTGGCCATTTTATAACAACCTTCCAAAGCTCCCTGACCAGCTAAATGCAGCATATTAGCACATAAATCTAAACACAGCTCTGTTAATTCCTTGGGCCCATTTCCTTTTAATGTTTCACAAACTTCCTGTATTTCTAAAGCATTACCTATAGATCTGCCCAGTGGTCTATCCATATCTGTTATCAATGCTACTGTTTTTCTTCCCACTTTCTCACCTATATTTACCATCGCCTTTGCTAATTCTATAGCATCATCTGTGGTTTTCATAAATGCACCGCTACCCGCTTTTACATCCAACAGAATAGCATCTGAACCTGCAGCAATCTTCTTGCTCATTATACTAGATGCTATTAATGGAATACTATTAACTGTAGCTGTAACATCTCTAAGTGCATATAATTTCTTATCTGCGGGAACTATATTTCCACTTTGACCTATTACACACGCTCCAACTTTTCTAACAATATCAAAAAATTCATCTCTATCTATATTAGTTCTCATGCCCGGTATAGATTCCATTTTGTCTATAGTTCCACCTGTATGTCCAAGGCCTCTCCCAGACATTTTAGCTACTGGTACCCCACAAGCCGCTACTATTGGAGATATTATAAATGTAGTTTTGTCCCCCACACCTCCAGTACTGTGCTTATCAACTTTTATTCCCGGTATCGACGAAAGATCTACTGTATCACCTGAGTTAGACATAAACATCGTAAGTGCTGCTGTTTCATCAATGTTCATGCCATTAAAGTAAATTGCCATCAAAAGTGCCGCAATCTGATAATCAGGAATTTCTCCTTTTACATAGCCGTTAATAAAAAATTCTATTTCTTCTGTAGTTAGTACCTTTCCGTCCCTTTTTTTCGCAATAATATCAAACATTCTCATAATCAATCGCACTCCACTCGTTATCAAAAATATAAAAGTTAATATTCTAAACGTTCTTCGTTTTTAATTAGTTTTATTATCCTGCTTGTTCCAAGCCTTGATGCCCCTAAGTTTATAAATTTTCTTGCATCTTCTAAAGTTTTAATTCCCCCAGCGGCCTTTATTTTCACATTTTCACCAATATGTTTTTTAAATAGCTTAATATCATCAAAAGTAGCACCACCTGTTGAAAACCCTGTCGATGTCTTTATAAAATCTGCTTTAGCATTTGTAACCAGTTCACACATTTTAATTTTTTCTGCCCCAGTTAATAAGCATGTCTCTATTATAACCTTTAAAATTTTATCTCCACATGCGAACTTTATTTCTTGTATTTCATTTTCTACTTTATCAAATAGGCCATCTTTTAAATTTCCTATATTTATCACCATATCTATTTCGTCTGCACCATTATTAATAGCGTCTTCTGTTTCGAAAATTTTAGCTTTAGTAGTACTATAACCATTAGGAAAACCTATTACTGTACAAATTTTAAGTTTGTTTTCAACATACTCTTTTGCCATTTTTACATAAGAAGCCGGAATACAGGCAGATGCTACTTTATATTTAATTCCATCATCACATATTTTTTTTATTTCATTCCATGTAGCTTCAGGTGACAATAGCGTATGATCTACAGTTGAAAGTATTTTTTGTGTGTCCATATACTCATTATCCTTTCTAGAATAATATTTTTAATATCGTTATATTCAAATATACTTTATGACCGTCGCATAAAAAGCGATCGGCCATAAGTACAAAACCGTATTAATATTACCTGCTACCCTTTTCATATGGTACACCATCTGCCTTTGGCGCAACTGATTTTCCAACAAATAATATAAGAACTATTATTGTTAAAACATATGGTAACATTGCAGTTATTTGCGATGGAATAGGTACACTTTTGTTTCCACCCCAAAATATTGCCAAAGCTTGAGCAAATCCAAATAATATACATGCACCATAAGCACCAAAAGGTTTCCATTTACCAAATATAACAGCTGCTAATGCTATAAATCCTTGACCAGCAACTGCTGTTGGAGAAAACTGAGAAATTATTGCAAGCGTCATGGATGCTCCACCTAGTCCCGCAAATATTCCAGACAATATTACACATATATAGCGTGTTCTAGATACGTTAACGCCTAAAGTATCTGCAGCCGCAGGATGTTCTCCAACTGCTCTAATTCTTAATCCCCATTTAGTTTTATAAAATACAAACCAAAGTGCTACAACTAACAATAAGGCTAAAATTATAGTTATTTCTATATTTAAACTTTCAAATATCGTCCCTGACAAACCCTCATTTCCAAATAATTTTGGAAGTTTATTTTCAACAGGTTTAGTTTGCGCCGCTCCGCCAAACAATTTTTTTGCTAAAAATAATGACAAGCCTGGACCAATTAAATTAATAGCAATCCCAGCTATTGTTTGGTCTGCCTTGCAAGTAACAGCTGCAACAGCTAAAAGTATGGCTATTGCCCCGCCTGCTAACCCTCCAGTTAAAAATCCAAGCCATGGATTCCCAGAAAAATACCCAACTGCTGCTCCTGTAAATGCACCTACAGACATCATTCCTTCTATTCCTATATTAACTACCCCTGATCTTTCAGATATAACTCCGCCCATTGCTCCAAATACTAGAGGAGTTGAATACATCAATGTAATACTTATAATATATATAATTATACCACTATTTAACACGTTCAGCCCTCCTTTTTGCCAGTTTATCTGAAATCACCGGTACAATAGTTGTCAATGCTACAAAGAAAACAATCGTACCAATCATAATATTTATTATTTCTAAAGGTGCACCTATCTTGGACTGAATAGATTGACCTCCAAAAATTAGACCGCTAAACAATAAACCTGCAAAAATACATCCTATTGGTGAGCTACCCGCTATAAGAGCAACAGACAATCCGTTAAATCCGTTATTTTCAAACACACTTATTGTTGAAATGTTATGAGGGGCCATCCCTGAAATCATAAGTGCACCTGCAAGACCTGATATAGCTCCTGCAATAATCATAGATTGTAATATATTTCTTTTAACATTGATTCCTGCACATTGAGATGCATTTGGATTAAAACCTACAGCTCTAAGTTCAAAACCTTTAGTTGTTTTATAAAGTAAAATCGAAACTAATATTGCTACTATTACGGCTATTATTATCCCATAGTTTATATCTGTCCTTAAAATTATTTCTGATAAAGCACTATTTTTCTTTAATGACGATCTTAGTGCCTCTTTTGCATTCTTATTAAATACCAGTATCCATCCGTTTTCGTTTATCGGATATGTACCACTTGTTTTATCCTTGTGAAACACCTTTAAACTTACTATATAATTTTGCAAATAAAATGCAATCCAGTTAAACATTATACTTGTAATAACTTCATGTATACCAAACTTCGCCTTTAAAAATCCTACTAAACCTCCAAATATTGCTCCTGCAACCATACCAGAAAGGATTACTATAGGTATTTGTAAAAATGCAGGTAAGTCTAAAGATATCCCTACAATAGTTGCTGCTATTGTACCTGCTATATATTGACCTTCTGCTCCAATATTAAATAATCCTGTTTTAAACGCAAATGCAACGCTAATACCCGTAAGTATAATAGGAGTTGCCTTTATTATAACATTTGTAATCGACTTTGGTCTTTCAAATACTCCTTGAAACATTGCGCTCATCGCCTCAAATGGATTAAATCCGGCAATTGCCAATATTATTGATGCAACAACAAAGCCACTAAATATAGCTATTATCGTTGATACAATTGGCTTTTTTAAAATTTTAATCATTGTTTGCATTTAACTGTTTACCTCCTGCCATCAATAATCCAACTGTATTTTCATCCACCGTGCCCTGCTTGAATGTGTCAACTATTGTGCCATTGTAAATTACCGCAATTGTGTCTGCAACATTCATAACTTCGCCCAATTCTAATGAGATTAACAGCACTGCTTTTCCTTGATCCCTTAATTTAATAAGTTCTTTATGAATATATTCTATGGCTCCAACATCCAGGCCTCTTGTTGGCTGAACAGCAATAAGTACATCTGGATTATTAGCTACCTCTCTACCAATAATAACTTTTTGCTGGTTCCCTCCAGACAATTTTCTTACAGGTTTTTGTTCACAATCATTTGGTCTAACATCATAATCCTTTATAATTCTCTTTGTAAATCTATCAATTTTCCTAAAGTCTAAAATTCCCTTAGATGAAAATGACTTTTCCCTATATTTTTCTAAAACAGCATTTTCTGAAACTGAAAAATCCAAAACTAAACCACTTTTATGCCTATCCTCATGTATTGTTGAAACTTTATTATTTATTACCTCTCTCGGGTTTGTGTTCTGTACTTCCTTTCCATTAATTTTGATAGTTCCTTCCTCACATCTTGTAATACAAGTTAAAGCTTCAACTAACTCTTTTTGCCCGTTTCCATCTATACCCGCAATACCAACTATTTCGCCTTTTCTTATATTTAAAGAAAAGTTTTTAACAGCATCTAATCCTCGTTCATCCTTAACTCTTATATTGTTTATTTCAAAAACTACTTCTTTAGGCTCCGCTGGTGTCTTCTCAACGACTAAATTAACTTTATGACCAACCATCTTAGTCGCTAAATCCGACATTTCTACATCTTCTACATTTACTAAATCTATATATTCTCCTCTTCTAATAACCGTACATTCATCGGCGGAATCTTTTATCTCTTTTAGTTTGTGAGTAATAATTATAATTGTCTTTCCGTCCTTCACAAGACTTCTCATAATTTGTAAAAGTTCGGTTATTTCTAACGGAGTTAAAACAGCTGTTGGTTCGTCTAATATTAAAATGTCAGCCCCACGATAAAGCGCTTTTAATATTTCAACACGCTGTTGCATGCCAACTGAAATATCTTCTATTTTCGCATCTGGATCAACCTCTAATCCATATTTTTTTACTATATCCAAAATTTCTTGACGAGCTTTTTTCATATCTAAAATGCCGCCAAATTTAGTTACTTCTCTGCCCAAAATAATATTTTGAGTGACAGTAAAATTGTCAACCAACATAAAATGTTGATGCACCATTCCTATTCCATTTTCAATTGCTACATTAGGGCTTTTTATATCTATTTTTTCTCCATTTAAATATATTTCTCCATAATCTGCCTGATATAAACCATAAAGTATATTCATTAAAGTACTTTTGCCTGCACCATTTTCCCCAAGAACTGCATGAACTGTACCTTTTTTTACATTCAGTTGTACATTGTTAAGCGCAGTAAAAGTACCAAATGTTTTAACAATGTTTTTCATTTGCACTGCGTAATTTGCATTGGTACCCATTTGTCTCCTCCTTTATTAAGATGGGAATAACTTTAAAAAACTTTTATCACTATAGAAACACTATAGAGAGATAAGAGGCTACCTCATCTCTCCATAAATATTACTTAAGAATTTATATAACTATTAAACTCAGTTTCTGTTTGTGGAGGAACAATTTCTCCATCAATAATTTTCTGTTTTACAACCATTGCTGCATCATATACAGCTTTATCCATATTTTTATTGTCTTCCGGTATACCAACACAATTATCTTTTAATCCAAATGTTTGCGTTTGTCCCCCTATTTGTTTTCCGTCCATAAATTCTTTAGATACTATTTGTATAGCATTTCCAACCATCTTCATTGCAGAGGTTAAAACATTATCTGGTGCTAAATAAGATTGATCTCTATCAACACCTATAGCAAATTTTCCAGAGTCTTTTGCAGCCTCAATAACTCCTGTTCCAGCTCCTCCAGAAGCATGGAAGACTATATCTACTCCTGAGTCAAACATCTTTTTAGCAGTTGCCTTACCTTTACTTGGATCACTAAAGCTTTCAACATACTGAACCTTAACTTCTATATTTTTAGATAACTCTTTTGCAGCATAGCTGACTCCAGCCCTATATCCATACTCAAACTGATCAATTACCGCACTTTTAATTCCGCCTACAAAACCTATTGCATTTGTCTTAGTCGTTTTTCCTGCAATATACCCTACTAAAAATGCAGATTCCTGAGCATCAAACATCACACCTGTAACATTATCTGCTGTATTATCTCCATATGAATTATCAGCAATAGCATAATTTACATCAGGATTATTTCTTGCAGCTGCATCTAAAGAATCAGACATTGAATATCCTATTCCCCAAATCAAATTGCAACCTTCATCAATGAGCTTATCGAGATTAGTTTCATAATCTGTTGCTTGAATAGATTCGACATACTTTACCTCTGCACCTGTATCAGCTTTAAGTTTTTGCAGACCTTCCCATGAGGATTGGTTAAATGATTGATCATTTACTCCTCCTGTATCTGTAACCATAGCAATCATAAATGAATTACCATCTTTTTCGTTGTTTTCTCCTGAGCAGCCTGCAACAGAGAACAACATAATTCCTGCCAAGACTAAGGCAATAAGTTTTTTCATGCTTCTTCCTCCAAACATATATTTTTTAAAATTATTTCTTACGCTATTTCTAGAGCAATCTTCATCATATCTGTAAAACCTGTCTGGCGTTCTTCTGATGATAGCGCTGTCCCTTTAAACGGACAGTCAGAAATAGTAAGAAGGCATAATGCTTCTTTTCCTAAATAAGCGGCATTCATATAAAGAGCAGCCGCTTCCATCTCTACTGCAAGAACACCCATTCCCTTCCATTTTAAAAGAGCTGTTTCATCAGCATCATAAAAAGTATCCGAAGACAAAATATTACCTACTACTGTTTTTATACATTTTTCTTCTCCAGCCTTTACAGCCTTTGATACTAAATCATAACTTGCAATAGGGGCAAATGTCCCAGGTAGGTTATATTGAGATGCAAAATTCGAATTTGTACATGCTCCCATACCTACAACAACATCTTTAAGCTCAACTTTATCATTTAAGCTCCCTGCCGTACCTATCCGAATTATCTTATCCACATCATAAAATTTAAATAATTCATAAGTATATATTCCCACAGATGGCATTCCCATTCCGCCACCCATGACCGATACTTCTTTACCTTTGTAAGTACCAGTAAATCCAAACATATTTCTTACAGTGTTAAAGCATTTAAAATCTTCTAGAAAATTCTCCGCTATAAACTTTGCTCTTAAAGGATCTCCTGGCATTAATACCGTTTTAGCTATTTGTCCCTCTTTTGCTGCGTTATGCGGCGTAGGTATAATTCGCATATTGTCTTCCTCCTAATTCATTTCACAATTTGGTTTTTATATTATTAAATAATTAAATTATTTATTAACTCTATCAATCAAAAGCTTTTATGCCTAATTTCTTAAATAGTATTACAAATCTATTAATAATAGGTCCACCTAAACAAGCTGCAACTATAGTAACAATACCAACCTCACCCCCAAACATCCATCCTAACAATAAAAACAAAATATCTAATATAATTTTCGATATTTTAAAAGGTATTTTGGTAAAATCACTAAATATCATAGCCAAGGCTGTAAATGGATCAAGTCCGATGTTTATTAATATAAATATCGATATTCCTAGAAAAAGTAATAAACATGCGATCATACTAATAACAATCTGGAACATAAGTTCCTGTGTGTTTATCTTTGTACTAGAAATTAGATTTAAAATTATCTGCATACTATCCTGCGAGGCACCCCTAAAACCAAGCATATAATATAACTTTATTCCCAGACTAATAAATGTTCCTAATAAAAAGGTATATATCAGCGTTCCTATATTAACATATTTTCTCTTTATTACTAAAACTAATATAAAAAGTACTATAGAAACTAAATAAGTAGCAATCGCTAAATCATTTGTATTATTTGCATGATTTATTTTAGATATTAAATTTCTCACACCATCTAAAAATACAGATACGGGATCATTACCTAATCTAGCTAAATTATTAAAAGCAATTGCTGTTCCAATAAAAAATAGTGAAATCAATGAAAAAATAAATTTAGAAAATAAAATACTTTTTTTTATTTTAAAAATGCTAAAATCAATTTTATTATCTTGCATTTAATATAGTACCTCTCTTAAAAAAGAGGTTCCCTTTGTTTTCTGCTCTACGCCAAAATACTCTAATATTGTTGCTGCTATATCAGAAAAACTCTCTCTTGTTCCTAAATTTGTGTTTGGTCTAACCTTATTTCCTATCATAACCATAGGTGTGTATTCTCTTGAATGATCTGTCGATTCAGTTGTTGGATCGCAACCATGATCTGCAGTTACTATTAAAATGTCATCATCTTTTAAATTAGATATTAATTCTACTACTTGAGAATCAAACTTTGTTAAAGCTTTTGCATACCCTTCTGGATCATTCCTGTGCCCATAAAGCATGTCAAAATCAACTAAATTCACAAAACAAAGTCCTTCAAAATTCTTTTTAGAGAATTCTATAGTTTTTATCATTCCATCATCGTTGTTTTTAGTCCTTACAAATTCAGTAATCCCTTTACCTGCAAATATATCATTAATTTTTCCAACTGCCAGCACATCAAAATTATTATCAGATAATTGATCCAACATAGTAATTTTTGGCGGTCTAAGTGAATAATCATGTCTATTAGAGGTTCTTTTGTATTCTGGATATTCACCAACAAAAGGTCTTGCTATAACTCTACCAACACCTACATCACCTGTTAGCATATCTCTTGCAATTTCACAGTATTTATACAATTGCTCTATAGGAACTACATCCTCGTGAGCCGCAATTTGAAAAACACTATCTGCCGATGTATAAACTATCAAAGAGCCTGTTTCAACATGTTCACGCCCATAATCCATAATGACTTGTGTCCCTGAATAAGGTTTATTACATAAAACTTTTCTATCGGTAAGTCTTTCAAATTTATCAATAATTTCTTTTGGAAATCCTTTTGGAAAAGTTGGTAACGGTTTTTCAGAAATAATCCCTGCAATTTCCCAATGTCCTATAGTGGTATCCTTGCCCTTTGACACCTCTGTCATTCTTGCAAAAGCACCTTTAGGAGAAACTGATTTATTATAACAGTTAACCCCATCTATATTGAAAAGTCCATAATCTCTCATGTTATTCATATTAAAGCCATCAACTTTAGAAACCGCAGATATTGTATTACTTCCTTTATCTCCATAATTTGCTGCATCAGGCATCTCGCCTATACCAAAGCTATCCAAAACAATCAAAAAGACCCTTTTCATCGAAAAACTTCCTTTCAACTCTATATATTTATAAAACATCAAACAAGGTTATAGCCAATAACTTTACCACAATATACTAACATACTATCAATGATAATTCAAATGACAACTGGCATCTTTTAAGCACTTATATCAATTTTTGTACAAAGTTCTAACAATTTTCTTGTAACTTCTCACCTATACGTTTAAACTGATATTCATCAACCATAATCTTTCCGCAATTTATAGTTATTATGCCTAATTTTCTTAATTTCTCTATATGCCTATAAAGAGTCCTCAAACCTATATTAAGTTCTAAAGCCATGTTTTTTCTATCGATAAGTATTTTATAAGGAAGCCTATGGCCAATACAACTATTATATATATAAATTAGTACAGATTCTTCATTAGTATTTGTTAATTCTTTGTAGTTTTTTTCATAACATCTATTATTCAAATACATCATATACTTAAGCATTAGATTAGATATATTTTTGTTTTCAAAAACATTATCCTTAAACAGATATACCGGTATCTCAATAAAGTAACTAAGTTCAGCACAACTTACCGTTGATGAATAGCAATCTATATCATTCATGATCTCGCAAACACCAAACACTTGAGCACCTTCCATAGTGTCAACCACAACGCTTTTACCGTCTAATGTAAATTTTATTATATGGCACTTTCCTTTAATCATTAGGCTTATCTTATTTATTTCAGTCCCAGAATTTAGATATTGTTCTCCTTTTTCAACTTTTTTCAGCTTCATTCCCTTTGTTAACAATGGTAAAAAAACATCCTCTATATTCTCTTGTAAAATATCTTTTCTAAATGCTAAATCCAATATATAATACAAATTATTTCCATCAGTTTTATGCATAGTCTCTCCTTGTTTTTACTAGTCTGAACATCTTGATAACAAAAATATAACTCCAAATCCCGTTAAAAAAGTTAACATGCATGATAATATATCAAAACCTTTAGGCAACCCTGGAAAAATCTCCCTTAAGGAAAACAAAACAAATCCTATAATTAAAAGATATGTCCCTTTAGGATGGTTTTTCATTGCGGACTCTAGAATTTTAGTAGATAATACAACACCCAACCCTATTCCTAAAACCAACATAAATAAAAACATTATCTCCATATTTTCTAAAGCTAATAATGTTGACTCATATATACCTAAAATTAAAAGCATATAAGACACACTTATCCCTGGTAACACTAAAGCAACTGATAAAATTATTCCAGCCAATATAATATAAATATATTCTATTATACCAGATTCTGGCGTTATAGTAAAAGCTCCTTTTGGTATTAATTCAACTACATATGCTATAAGTGCACCTAAAATAGGATAAATAATAATATCAAAGGAGAATTTTTTTAATTTTGCTTTCTTTAAAAGCAAAGGTATGCTACCAAGTATTGCACCTAAGAATAAATACATAGAAAAAAACGTATACTGATTTACTATAAATAAAATAGTTTTTGAAAACAAAATGATTCCAATAACAGCTCCACCACATATTGTTAAAAGCGTCAATATATTATCCTTGATATCTTTAAAAAATGTACTCACTGCTAATATTAGTTTATCATATACATTTAGTATAATAGCTATAGTACCACCACTAACTCCGGGTACAAGCATACACGCACCTATAAATATTCCTTTAAAAGTATCAACTATTAACGCTTTCCTTTTCATTAAGTACCTCCGGGACTTCATTTCCTAGATATTAAAGATTATTAATATTTTAATTTATTTATGCATATTTTTATGTAAAATTTATATAAATTAATTTTTTATTACTAAATTCATAGCTTCATCTGAGCTTCATCTCTATTATCCGGTTTTATCAAAGCACCCGCAGCAGGTAAATTTTTTGTTCTATGTCTATGTTCATTTGGTATGCTACCATTTGTATATCTTTTTACATCTATTACTCTATGTCCTTTTTTTAACGTCATAACTGCAACACCTTGATTATTTCTAGTAGTCTTTGCATTTATTGCGCCAGTATGCAAAATAAGCATTCTCCCAGAAGATGCTGTTATTAAAAACTCTTCATCCTCTAAAATATAGTAAGCTTTTACAAGCGAAGATTTATCAGAATATGCTCCTAGCAATTTTTTTCTATTTGTTTTAGTATAATAAGATTTCATGTCAACTTTTGATACTTTGCCATTTTCAAAAAAGAACAACATATACCCAGAATAATTTTTTGTATTCACCATGCATACTGCCAATTCATCATCATCCATAGATAGTTTAGCTGGTAAATAATCCCCCATTAAACTCGCCTTAGAATCTTGAAATTCATATGTTTTTGCCTTATAAACTTTAGATTTATTAGAAAAAAACAAAAGATCTGAATTATTAGTAGTTTCGAATACCTTTTCTATTTTGTCTCCTTGTTTTAGTTTTTGTTCCCCACTCATTCTTAATGACTGTGGTGTAATCTTTTTAAAGTAGCTTTCTCTAGTAAAAAATAATGTAACTGGATAATCCGGAATATCTTCTTCTTCCTGATAATCATTAGACTTATCGTAATGAATTATC
The DNA here is from genome assembly GCA_934454005.1 of uncultured Eubacteriales bacterium. Next base: position 13,694 of record CAKSGI010000023.1, read on the forward strand.
ATTGTTTTTCTAGGTTTAGAATACTTCTTTGATACTTCTTCAAGTTCTGATATTATTATTGAATTTATTTTTTCTTTGCTATTAATAATCTCCTTTAAATTTAATATATCATTTTCTAATTGCTCTATTTCATTTGTCCTTTTAAGTATATATTCTCTATTAAGATGCCTCAATTTTATTTCTGCAACATATTCCGCCTGAATTTCATCTATTCCAAAACCTATCATAAGATTAGGGATAACTTCAGATTCTTCGTCTGTTTTTCTTATTATTTCAACAGCCTTATCTATATCAAGCAATATCTTGGAAAGCCCTTTTAGCAGATGCAACTTGTCACTTTTTTTATTGAGATCAAAAACTGTACGCCTTTTTACACATTCTGATCTAAATGCAATCCATTCCTTTAAAAGCTCATTTACACCAAGAACTTTTGGAGTTCCCGCAATAAGAACATTAAAATTACAAGAAAATGTATCCTCCAGAGGAGTGATCTTAAATAGTTTTTGCATTAATCTTTCAGGATCTGTTCCTCTTTTTAGATCTATAGTTATTTTTAAGCCATTAAGGCCTGTCTCATCTCTAATATCATTTATTTCTCTTATTTTCCCAGACTTAACTAAATCTATTACCTTTTCTATAATAGCTTCACTTGTAGTAGTTGGAGGAATATTGATAATATCTATACAATTTTCATTTTTATCATATGAATATCTAGATCTAATTTTTATTGGACCTCTTCCCGTTTTATAAATAGTTTCCATAGATTTTTTATCATATAAAAGCTGACCTCCACCTATAAAGTCTGGAGCCAATAGCGTTGTACTCAAATCATGTTCGGGATTCTTCATAAGTTCAATTGTTGTTTGACAAACCTCTTTTAAATTAAATGGACATATCGAACTCGCCATTCCCACAGCGATACCAGTATTAGCATTTACAAGTATAGACGGAAACGTTGCGGGCAACAACGATGGTTCCTTAAGAGTGTTATCATAATTGTCTACAAATTCGACTGTATCTTTATCTATATCTCTAAACAGTTCCTTACAAATATCATCTAGTTTAGCCTCTGTATACCTAGACGCTGCCCAAGCCATATCTCTAGAATAAAATTTACCAAAGTTCCCCTTGGAATCAACATAAGGATGCAAAAGTGCTTCATAACCTCTACTTAATCTTACCATAGTATCATATATAGCACTATCACCATGTGGATTTAGTTTCATAGTTTGCCCTACTATATTTGCTGACTTTGTTCTTGCAGATGTCAAAAGTCCCATTTTATACATAGTAAAAAGAAGCTTTCTATGCGATGGTTTAAATCCATCAATTTCTGGTATTGCTCTAGACATTATAACACTCATCGCATAAGGCATGTAATTCTTTTCTATAGTACTTACTATTTTTTGTTCAACTACTTCTCCTGCGCCCTCAATATATCCCTTTTTATTAAAATTATCATTTAAATTATTTACTTTTTTTCTCCTTGGAGACATTATTATCAACTCCGAAATTATTATAATTCTGCTACATATGCATCATTAGCTAACATCTACATCGTCTAAGTACAAATATCCATTTTTCACTATATATTTTTTACGCCCTAAAAGATTATCACCAAGCAAAATATCAAATATTTCTGATGTCTTTTTAGCATCATCCGGCATTACTTTTATAAGTCTTCTTGTTTTTGGATTCATTGTTGTAAGATTCATCATATCGGCTTCATTTTCACCCAAACCTTTAGATCTTTGTATTGTATAGCCTATAGTTCCTATTTTTTTTATAAAGTTTTCTTTCTCTTGTTCTGTATACGCAAAATATGTATTATCCTTAGTATTTATTTCATAAAGTGGAGACTCAGCAATAAATACTTTACCTTTATCTATAAGCATCGGTGTTAACCTGTATATCATTGTAAGTAATAGTGTTCTTATCTGAAAACCATCAACATCAGCATCTGTACAAAGTATAACTTTACTCCACCTTAATTGATCTATATTAAACGATGATAATTCCTTATTTGATTTAGCCTGAACCTGCACTCCGCAACCTAAAACTTTAACAAGATCTGTTATTATGTCGCTTTTAAATATCTTGTTATAGTCGGCCTTTAAACAATTAAGAATCTTACCTCTAATTGGTATCACAGCTTGAAAATCAGGATCTCTTGCTTGTTTACATGCCCCTAAGGCAGAATCCCCCTCTACTATAAATAATTCTCTTTTTTCTATATCCTTACTTCTACAATCAACAAATTTTGCAACTCTACTTGTTATATCCATATTGCTCTTAAGTTTTTTCTTTAAATTTAATCTAGTTTTCTCTGCATCTTCTCTGCTTCTTTTATTTATTAAAACTTGAGTTGCAATCTTTTCGGCCTCGATTGGATTCTCTATAAAATAAATTTCTAGATTATGCCTAAACATTTCAACCATAGCATCTTGAATGCCTTTATTAGTAATAGCTTTTTTAGTCTGATTCTCATAAGAAGTAACATTAGAAAAAGATGATATTACAACTATCAAGCAATCTTCAACATCAGAAAAACTGATTTTGCTCTCATTTTTATTATATTTTCCAATCTGTTTTATATATGAATCTATCTGATATACAAAAGCATTCCTAACCGCCTTTTCTGGAGCTCCTCCATATTCAAGCCAACTTGAATTATGATAATATTCTGAGCCATTATACTTATTAGAAAAAGTAAACGCGATATTTATTTTTGTTTTATACTCGGGTTTATCCGACCTATCTCTTACCTTTTTTTCTGATTGCCAAAATTGAATAGATGTAATATTATCCCCACCCGCGAGTTCATTTACATGATCAACTATTCCATTATCATAAATAAACTCCCTCTCATTAAAAGTACTTCCAACTTGTTTTCTAAACAGAAATTTTACTCCTTCATTC
>CAKSGI010000024.1 GCA_934454005.1 uncultured Eubacteriales bacterium
ATTAATCCAGTAGTTCCAAAAATACTATCTGCATCTGATGATCTTGTAATAATGTTTACGCTACCTGCAGCCTTACTTGATTCCGCAACCAGACCAACTGTTTTACCTGTAGGATTCCCCCATAAAATGGACGATGACTTATAATCTGAATAAACCCCTGGACGTTCTTTTCCTACATAAGACATTAAATATCACCCCTAACAATAATCTTTGTAATATTAGTCTCATCACTTTGCTTATATATAATGGACTCAAGCTTAATGGATGACTCCAAAACAAATGCACCCGCCTCTTTATTTAGGTTTAAACTGCTACACTTTATACTTAAAATTTGTTCTTGAATATCATTAAATAAAAGAGCATTGCAAATATTATAAAAAACATCCTCTGCAGTTTTACCACTTAGTGATTTAGGAACATAAATATTTAACGATACTTCAATAATTCCTTTTTTCCCAAAACATTCATTACCATTTCTTGTTCCAAGGTATCTCCCAAAAGATTTATCTTTTATTTCTACACTCTTTATACCTAGAGTTACTATAGTATTAACAAGCGGATTTTCCCTTTGAGTATTTCTAAAAGAATCAACAAAATTAATATCACTTAAATTGATATCCTCTTTTAAAACTCCCTTTATTTCATCTATTATCTCGTTAAATACTGCCAATTTGTATTCCCTCCTCATCAAGACGCAACCCTTACTTTAATTCCTCTTCAGTACATATTTGCAATACTGCCCAAATATATATAGTTTCATCACCTATATTAACTGTATCCACCTTTTGAATCGTATATTTTTTCCCTTTAGATTCCAATACAGTTCCTTTAGGAAACGTATCTATTCTTACATCATAAGGACCTATATAAACATAGTTGCTTAAATCTACCAATCCAGAATCTAAATAGTTTTCCCACTGATAAGATCTACTAACCTGCCGCAATGGTTGTATAAATGCCTTAGTTGTTACATTTTCAGCTTCAGGATTAGACATTATAAACCTTACACTCTGTCCAAATTTTTCTATATTCTCCTTTACTGATGTTTTCCTATCCATATCCTACACCCGCCTAAAAACGAAATCTTTATCCGCTAAAAGATCAGCAATTGAGTCTTTTGCCTCAGCCCACACAGATAATGCGCTCTTAACAGATGCATCTGATTGACTTTCAATCTTTATGTCTCCTGCAGTAAAACCTCCCATACCAGCCCCGGAAGCTCTATAAAGCGAATACTTATAAAAACTAAGAGCAGCAGCGGCGGCAGTGAGCCGCCTTGAATTAATTTCATTATCTACTCCATCCTTAATTTTTACTGTTATTTCATCCACCGCGTCGCTACAAATAGGCGACAGAGGAGCCGCCTCTTCTAAAGTTAAGTCTGCTATCAGCGCAAATTTTATTAAAACATCTTGTAAATTCAATCGGCTCACCTCTTAGAGTAATTTAGACTGTCATTGTCTTTGTGGCATCATTAAATATCTTTGCAAAACCTGCAATAGTGCTAATACATGCCCTCTCAAGTTGTCTATCTATAACCTTATCGTAATCGATAATAACATCAGAAGCTTGTACCATTTCTAAGGCACAGCTCTTGTCTATACCAATAATCGCATTTGTAGAAAAATTAGGAACATGAATTAGGTTAGCTCCCGCTGGAGTAATAAGATTTCCTGTTCCTTGGAAATTAAGACCTGCATTTGCATCCTTCATCTCAGATAAACCAAGAATAGTTTTTATCACATTACTATTTCCAATCATAGTAGTAAGTTTATATGGACTAAGAGCTGCCCATAAAGCGACTAAATCAGTATATGCTAAAGATGTACTTGCCTTACTTACACTACCAGCAGCATTGTTATTTCCGTCTCCATTTAAAAGGACGTCAACTGCATCGCTTAATTGTCCCCTCACGATATATGCACCAATCTGTTTTAAAATAACTGTGAATAAATCCAAATGTTGAAACCTAATAGCCTCATAAGAGGAAGCTAACATTCTACCTCTTTTATGTAATCTAACAAGATTATTTTGAGTTTTTATTGTTGCTAGTGGTATGCTTGCACATTCAGCAACATCTTTAAGCTCTTTATCTGTTTCAGACAAATTAGAAGTAATACTTCTGTAATCCATACCCTCAATTTTAGTAACAGTTGCTACGATTTCTGGTAACAAATTGGCTTCTTCTATACCTTGATTTACAGCTCTAGAAATATATTCAGGAAACAAGACTGCAGAGTCGCTAGTTTTAAAGAATTTTTCAATAACATCAGACTCAGGTCCACTAACTTTTATGTTAAATCTTTTTAATTGACGTCCAAAAGCATCTAATCCTGCTAATTCTGTATTTTCATAATTTTCTGATGGGTCAAGTTTTTCTAATGTTTTTGTAAGACCTTCCCCAGAATACATACCTTTTTCTAATTTAATAGAATCATAAAATGACATATAAAAACCTCCATTTTTTAATTTAAATTTTTAAAATATAAAGCCTATTTTTGTGTCGTCTTTGCTAAGTACTAGTATTGAATTGCCAGATTCCGCTGTAATGATATTACCTCCAGTGTTTGCAGTAACATTATTGTAGCCTAAAGCTAACGTATGACCTGTAGCAGAACTACAAGTAGCCTCTCTGTATCCACCCATCTGAACAGCAACAAGATTATCTCTTACACTAACTGCAAATCCACAAAACTTATCATCTTTACTACAATTAGAGACTTTTCCATTTTCACTAATTTTTACTGGATACCCCTCCGTTACAGTTCCACTTTTTTCAAAAGTCAAAATTTTCTCATCATAACCGTCAAAACAAACTCCCATAATAAATTCATTCCTTTCAAATATTTAAATTATTTAAGTTAAAAATAGCCAATTAAATTTTAAATTGAGTATTTTTCTTTTCTTGTTTTTCCTTTAAATTTTTATTAGGTGATAATTGTGGCTTTTTAGGGAACTTTTCATAGGCATCTTCTTCAAAGGAATCCCTAAATGATTTCAATTCTTTCATTGTCATTTTATCTGCTACACTCTCCATAGTTTTTGAATCTATGTTTGGCTGTGCAATAGAACAAAGTCTTACTACCTCTTTCTTCATATCATTCCTATAGACTTTTCCATCCTTCGATAATTCCTCCAATTCTAAAATAAGGTTATATAATTTCTTAGCTTGAGATCTAGAAAGTTCAACATCCTTGCCTAAGCTAAGGGCTTTAATAATACTATCCATTTTGTCATCACCTCCCTTGCTATTCACACCAAATTTTTTTATAACACCTGCACTCCTTTGAGCTGGTACAGCCACAAAAGACCATTCATAAGCATCTGTAGGTTCTTCCAGCAATACATGACATATAGAATTTTGATTTTCATACTTTCTACCCTTAATATGCCTGCAAGGGCTAACACTTTGGTCGGAGCCACAAATTGAGCATATATACTTATTTATGCAACAAGATACACTAACCTCTTTTTTTATTCCAGAATCAATTTCTAATATAAAATCTTTATTTTCATCAGTTTTTGGCATATAGGCTCTTGCTAAAAGTCTATAATACTGTTTTTTATAGCTTGTTAATTTGCCATCTACTTTGTCAACTTTACAATCAAATATTCTTGCTTTTTGATTTTCACATTTCATGTCATGGTCAACGATCCCTGTTTTTCCAACAAACATTTCTGCTAGTTTATCTAAAGATTCCTTTGTAAAACATTCATAATCTCTATCTATCTCATTATCACAAAGGACAACCGAAAAAACATATACCTCCTCTTTTTTTAAATCTCTTCGTGTGTAATTGTTGATAAGTTTTAATTCGTCTGCACTTAACTTATCTGCTGATACTCCCTTTATTAAATATCCACATTTCATATATAAACCTCCTAAAAATAAACTTTATTTATATCTCTGATTCCAACTCTTTTTCAATTTTAGCTGCCCTTGCTAATAAAAGTCTTGCATTAGCGCTTTCTACTTCATCCTGTAAGTTTATATCATCCCATAAAATCTCAAATCTACTTCTGCACCCATTTAGTCGCATCCATACAGAGCATATTTTTGAAATAATTGGGTTTAAAAGTCTTCTATATGTTTCAAGTTCACTAGTCATAATATCCGCCTGTTGACTTGACATTCTTTCTGTAGTGGACCAAGATAACCCCAATAAAAACGGTGGTATCGATAACTTTGCTACTATCTGTTCTAATAACTGTTTTACAGGAACACTACTATCAAGTATTTGGTTATCAGCGCCTATAACCTTTATATCTACATCTCCAACTGCAATAAAATCACTAACCCCATTTTTATCTTGCATAGCTCTTTGCCATTCAGATGCAATCATAGCTGCTCTATCTTTTGAATAAGTTAAAGCCATTGGATCAGATCCCGGATTATATGTAACTGCAAATCTAACATTTCCAGCTCGGTCCCAGTTAGTTCCAATACTGTTGTATATCTTAAGGAGTATATCACTCACAAATGGCAATCCCTTTAGTATAGACGTCCCATAAACAGATCCCGGTGCCGGATTAAGACTCGATACCAAAACAAGTTCTGGAAAATTAACAGCAGATGTTTTTCCAAATTCATCCCTCATATATATTTCTAAATTTATAGGACTTTCAGAAACTTTTAATTCAACATCTGCGAGCGAAGCATTATATAAAGCGAAGATATCAGTCGAAGTTGAATTTGGTACTATCTCTCCAACAGATGTTCCATAAGTTAAGAGTCCTTCTAAATAAGAAGAAATAAAGCTATCAATTCCTATACCCGTAGCTCCAACCTGAACATTAGACAAAAAATTATTTATCAAATAGTTTATTTCTTTATCTTCACAAATAACCTTAAATCCACCAACTAACCTAACCGTCTTTAAAATTGCTGCATCAATAATCGGTATAGCTTCCCTGATTGATGAATACAGCCTCATCTGAACACTTGATAAAGGACTATACATGCTTATTTGAGAGAATGGATGCGAAAGCTTAGTATAAGGTGCTGTTTGCACAAGCGGTAAACCATTATGTTGATTATTTTTTTTACTTTTAAAAAATTTCATTTTAATCATCTCCTAGCTGCTATTGCAAAAAAACCATCATCCTGTTTAAATAAAATAGTTGTAACAAAATATCTAATATCATCCATAGCATGATCATTTTCTTTTATAGGTGAATCTTTATTCTGTGAATTTTCCCATCTATAAAGACCAAACTCTCTTATTGCATCATCGCAAGTATTACATATTTTTATCTCTCCTTTTTTGATAGCAGAAGACACCTGCCTTATTCCATCAATTACATTATTTTTAGCCGGTAAAACTTTAAATCTATTGTACTTTCTAATGAGCGCAATAAAACTTGCCGCCGATGGATCAACCACAACGGAGTCAATCTGCAAAACGCCCGATAATTCACAAAGTGAATTATAGTGTTCTTCATCAGTTCTTTGAACTCCAACTTTTCTAGAATCATAATAGTATTCTTTTATCCTATACCAAACAGCATCATACAATCCCCAAAGTCCAAATGAAGAGGGATTTACTGTTCCATAGTCACAAGAAATTGAATATCTTTCAAAATTCACATTCGGCACATCTATAAAATTAGAACTATCAGACATCATCGGGTAAACCACTCCCTCTGCAGCAATCCATTTTCCATCGATAAATCTATCGTAAAATGTTCCAGAATAAAGACTTTTATATCTTTTTATCATCAAGGGCCTCAAAGATGGGTTATCCTCCATTTTAAAATGTAGGTATAAAGCATTTTTCTTTTGATAATCTAATATCCATTCTCTAAAAAACCAATGTCCTGGATACTCAGGATTACAGTTAAACCAAAACTTTGATCCCTCTACAGAGCATCTAGCAATGGCTTGTTCAACAAACGATTTAGGCATAAGTGCAACTTCATCAAAAAACACACCAGAGAGAGTCATCCCCTGAATTAAACTTGCTGAGGATTCATCTTTACCTCCAAACAAATAAAATGTATTTGTTCTACCTCTAAAACTTATTTCTATAATATTTTGTGAAGCTTTTTCAACGCATTTAAACCCTAGTTCTAATAATGTCGGCACTAAAAAAGTAACCACATTCCTTTTTAAAGACCTTATTGTTTTTCCACACATAGCAAACGAAGAATTATTAAATCTATAAAACGCCCATGCAACAAACGATATTGACATACATACAGTCTTACCGCTTCTAATAGCTCCATCACAGATCAGTGCATCATAATTCTCATAAGGACTCCCTTTACACCACCAAGAAAGAGCTAACATCTGCTTCTTAGAAAAAGACTTAAATCTCAAATACAAATCCTCCTTTTAAAAATAACTAAACTTACACTTAGTCATTACGTTCTAGTAGTGTTGCGCTATGCTCTAATGCACTATAAAAAGAGTTATCGTCATTAAGTCCACCTAATCTTAAATTTTCTAATTTTTCTAACGCTTTAATTCTGTCAAAAAACTTTATTTCTACTCCACCACCCTTTACTTTTTTTATTTCCGATATATTAAAAAGATCCATATTTTCTAATGTCACTCTTTGTGGATCATCAATATATAAAAGCCTAATTGCATCAGATATGCTGCCAAATGCCAACCTTTCGTAACCGCTGCATGCTTTATTTAAAAGCTTTCTCTGTTTTACCTCATACATCTTTTCTATCTCTTCGTTGACTTCTTTTCTTCTTATTAGTTTAGTCCCAGTTTTTTCTGGAGATTTTATAAATCCGGCCTTTATTGCTGACTCTTTAATATTGCCAGTATTTATATAGTTACAACAAAAATCCATTTCTTTATCTGTAAGACTTTTATTTAAACTTTCATTATTCATAAATTATTTACCTCCAAAAAAGTTCTAACAATGCTCCCTCAAAAAAGTCTTTTTTTTGCCCTCTAAAAAACAAGTTTTTAAAAATAAAATAAAAATAGTTGACAAATTAATGTCAACTATTTAAAAATCTATATTTAATTGTTTATTTTGCCTTATATTTTTTCTTGATCGCATTTAAAAATTATTTATGATATTTTCCAGAATTTAATATTTGAAATGATCTGTAAATTTGTTCCAATAAAATCATTCTCGTCATTTGATGCGTAAATGTCATTTTAGAAAGAGACATCTTAAAATTTGACATATTTTTGACTTCATCAGAAAGTCCAAATGAACCACCTATAATAAATGTAATATCGCTTTTCCCATAAATAGACAACTCATTTATTTTTTTAGACAAAGACTCTGAAGAAATCATATTTCCTTCGATACAAAGTGACACCACAAATGATTCTGAAGAAATTTTAGATATTATCCTTTTTCCCTCTGCTTTAATTGCAGTAGTTATTTCAGAGTCAGACGGATTATTAGGAACTTTATATTCATCTACTTGTACGATAGATAATTTACAATACGATGACAATCTTTTAATATATTCTAAACAACCATCTTTCAAATATTTTTCCTTTAAATTTCCAACGCAAATAATATGTATCTTAAACATAACTTAAAAAACCACAGACTTTCCGTTAACGTTTTCTTTAGGTGCAACCGAAAGTTCAAAATCTATTCCTTCTATAAGCCCCTCTGTCATGAAAGAACTCAATGCTGTTTGATACGCAAGTTCCGGAACATTATTTTCTCCGCTTAAATGCCCAAGCATAAACCTAGTAGTCCCTTTTTTAGCAAATACGGGCAACTCTTTTGCGCATGCCTCGTTTGATAAATGACCTATATCGGATAATATTCTTCTTTTTAAGTAATAAGGATATGGACCATTTTTAAGCATATTAACATCATGGTTAGATTCTATGAATAAAAAGTCACACCCAACAACAGCATCTCTTACTTTTTCAGATATAAATCCAATATCTGTTGCTATAGTAGTTTTTCGTCCATCCCCAGTAACAATAGTATACCCCACACTATCTTTACTATCATGCGACGTCTCAAACGATTTCACAAAAATATCTGATATGTAAATCCCCTCATCTGGAATAATCCTTGAACGAAATTTCTCGGATAATAATCCTTTTGACTTCAACGCCTCTAAAGTCCCTTTAGACGCATAAACATCTATACCATATCTAGATGCAAAGACTTTAAGGCCTTGTATATGATCTGAATGCTCATGTGTTATAAAAATAGCTTTAATTGTGTTTAGATCTATTTCGCTTCTTTTTATTGCTTTTTCTATTTGTTTAGCACTGCGCCCAATATCTATAAGCACTCCATTTCCACCAGATCCCACATATATACTATTACCGCTACTACCACTAAACAATGGACATAATCTTGCCAACTAACTCTCCCCTTGCAAAATGAACACATCAAAAGTATGCTCAAATATATAATTTTTTATAAGTATATTTATTTTATATATTTAAATTTCATTTAAAAAATCCGCTATAAAGTTCAAATTTATAAATAGTTGAAAAGCACTCAACATCAATTTCAAATTTTTTTCCTATCACCTGTATGCCTTATCTATCCTATAATACTTGTTTTAAATACACGTGCAATTTCTTTATCTACAATATCTTTTGCATCAAAAATAAATCTTCAACAAAATATGTAATAAAAATAGCTAAGCCTTATAAATGATTTTATATATAAAAACACATTACAACTTGCATTCAAATAGATTGACAATGGATGACACCCCTACGGTCACCCATTGCCAGAAAGTGATCTTTTTCAATATTAATAAAATCAAAATTATAAAGCTTTTGCTATTATATCCTCTTGAGTATAAACACGTTTAATATCAGCACCCAAAGCACTCAATTTCCCAACAATATCTTCATACCCACGATCAATATATTTTACATCTTCAATAGAAGTTTCGCCTCTAGCTGCAAGCCCTGCTATTATCATAGCTGCTCCCGCTCTTAAATCTGTCGCCTTTACCGGCGCCCCCGTAAGTTCTTTAACACCTTCTACTACAGCCCTGTTTCCATCTACTGTGATTTCCGCCCCGAATCTACTTAATTCATCAACATATCTAAATCTGTTGTCCCATACATCTTCACTTATAATACTTGTTCCTTCTGCCATTGCAAGTAAAGTTGTAACCTGCGGCTGCATATCAGTTGGAAACCCTGGATGTGGCATAGTCTTTATATTACATTTATTAAGTTTTCCTGTTCTTTTAACATGTATAGCCTCATCATATTCTGTTATCTCAACGCCCATTTCCTCAAGTTTAGCGGTTATAGATTCTAAGTGCTTGGGAATAACATTTTTTACAATGATATCCCCTCCTGTAACCGCAGCTGCAACCATATATGTTCCAGCTTCTATTTGATCAGGTATAATAGAGTATGTTGTCCCAGATAAATGTTCCACACCCCTTATTTTTATTACATCTGTTCCAGCACCTCTTACATCAGCGCCCATCGAGTTTAAGAAATTTGCTAAATCTACTATATGTGGTTCTTTTGCAGCATTTTCAATAACAGTTAATCCCTTAGCCTTAACTGCTGCAAGCATAATATTTATAGTTGCTCCAACAGAAACAACGTCTAAGTATATATTAGCTCCTTTTAATTCCTTAGCCTCTGCATAAACCATACCTCCTTCAACACGATAGGTTGCACCAAGTGCAATAAATCCTTTTAAGTGTTGATCAATAGGTCTAACTCCAAAATCGCATCCGCCCGGCAGAGAAACCACTGCTGAAGAAAATTTCCCTAAAAGCGAACCCATAAGATAACAAGACGCTCTCATATTTCTTACTAAATCATAAGAAGCCACCGGAGAAACAATATGTCTAGGGTCAATTTCTAGAGTAGTTTTGTTAATCATCTTTATTTTTGCTCCCATTTCACTAAGTATCTTAGAAATAAGAGAAACATCATCTATATTAGGTATATTTTCAATTCTACAAATATCATCAGAAAGAACCGTTGCAGGTATTATAGCAACTGCTGCGTTTTTAGCGCCACTAATTTCGACTTCACCATGTAACTTTGTTCCGCCATTTATTATAAATTTGTCCAACATGGTACACCCCATTTTCTCGTATTAAGAAACCAATAAAATCTATATTATTAATTATATTTTATACTGTGATTAATTTAATATTAGCCAATAATATTATACCATTTTATAAAAAACTTTCAACCTATAATTCACGCTCAAAACCTATAAACCATATAAACAATTTAATAAATTAACATTTATATGTATTCTATAATAAAATAATAGTAATAGCACTATATATAGAACTTTAATTATCTTTTTGCTTTACTATATATTTTGCTTTTTATAAAGAAAAATTCAAAGCAAATAATGAAATATATTTTTAAAAATTTTTTCTTTAATAATGTTATTATTTTTCAAATTTAATTTTTAGGAGCGGTTTTATGAGCAGAAAAGGAATTGATGTTAGTGTTTATCAAGGTAATATAAACTGGAACGCTGTTAAAAATTCTGGAATAGACTTTGCAATTATAAGATCCGGATACGGAAAAGATCCTGGACAACAAGATAGATATTTTTTACAAAATATTATTAACGCTAAAAAAGCAGGAATATATGTTGGTGTGTACCATTACAGTTACGCCTCATCGCCTAGTGAAGCTATACAAGAAGCAGAGTATTGTTTATCAATTACAAAATCTTCCGGAATAAAACTGGATTTGCCTATATACTATGATATTGAGGACAGTTCAATAATTAACAACCAAAATGTAAATTCAAGAACACAAATGTGTATTAGCTTTTGCACTAGAATAGAAAACGCTGGGTATTGGGCTGGAGTATATTCTAATTTAAATTGGTTTAGAAATTATCTAAATGAATCTGAACTCAAGTCACGTTACTCCATATGGTTGGCTCAATATAACTCTATAAATGATATGAACTGCGACATATGGCAATATACCAGTTCTGGAAGCATTAATGGAATAAATGGTGACGTAGATCTTAACACAATGTATCGTGATCTAATAGCAGAAATTCCTGGCTCATCTGGAGATAGTCAGGATAATACGTCTTCTAATATCACTTATTATACTGTACAGTCTGGAGATTCTTTAAGCGAAATTGCAGAAAGTTATGGTATAAGTTACTCTAAGATAGCAGAACTCAATAATATAGAAAACCCAGATTTAATATACCCTGGTCAGGTACTAATTATTCCATTATCAGGAAATTCTTCACCATCTACAAAACCTTCTCAATCCACAACAAGTTACACTGTTAAATCTGGTGACACACTAAGTGAAATAGCAGAATCCTTTGGAGTAAGCTATTCTGAAATTGCGGCATTAAATAATATTGAAAATCCAGATTTAATATATGCAGGGCAAGTACTAATTATTCCATCATCTTCCAATTCAGTTATTAATTATACTGTAGAGTCTGGCGATACACTTTGGGACATTGCAGAAAAGTATCTCGGAGATGGCTCTAGATACAAAGAAATACAATCTTTAAATAATTTAACAAGTGATATAATTTATCCTGGACAAATTTTAAAAATTAATAAATAATACACTTATTGTTATCGTTTTTTATATCATTAATCATGCAATAATTATAAAAAAGGTTGTCGTTTGTGATTTTACCCACTTACGGCAACTTTTCCTATCATAAATTAAAAGTTAGCACAGTCTCAATTTAATTGTGTTCTTACTTTTTCTTGATCTGTTTGTAAGGACTCTCAATTTAAAAAATAACATTGCTATTGCTAAAATCACAACATAAAGTTTACACTACATCCTCTTTAAGGTACTTTCTACTTAAATTCTGTTTTTTCATTTAAATATTAAATATCCTTTTTTGTTACACTTTAGAAACTGACAATTATTTCTTTATATTTTGCGAATAATGATGTATAATAAATTTTAATAGATTTATATTTATTAAAAAATTATCAGGAGTGTGATTTAGATGCCTTTAGTAAACACAAAAGAAATGTTAAAAAAAGCCTATAACGGAGGTTATGCAATAGGCGCATTTAATGTTAACAATATGGAAATAGTACAAGGTATAACAGAAGCATGCAAAGAGCTAAATTCACCTGTTATATTGCAAGTTTCTGCCGGAGCAAGAAAATATGCTAACCACACATACTTAAAAAAACTAGTAGAAGCAGCCGTAGAGGAAACCGGACTTCCCATCGTTCTGCATCTCGATCACGGCAACTCATATGAACTATGTAAAAGCTGCATAGACGGTGGATTCACTTCTGTTATGATAGACGGATCTCACCTAGAATATGAAGAAAATATCGCGCTTGCAAAAAAAGTTGCGGATTATGCCCACGAAAGAAATGTAACTGTTGAAGCTGAACTCGGCAGACTTGCCGGAATAGAGGACGATGTAAAAGTTTCTTCTAAAGATGCATCTTATACAGACCCTGAACAGGTTCAGGATTTTGTAGAAAGAACCGGTGTCGATTCCCTTGCAATCGCTATAGGTACAAGTCATGGTGCATATAAATTCAAACCTGGTCAAAAGCCTCAACTTAGATTCGACATACTAAAAGAAGTTGAAAAACGTCTACCCGGCTTTCCAATTGTTTTACATGGTGCCTCTTCTGTTATGCCGGAATTTGTTAAAATGATCAATGAGAATGGTGGACAAATGCCAGATGCTATCGGAATCCCCGAAGAAATGTTACGAGAAGCTGCAAAAATGGCAGTTTGTAAAATAAATGTAGATTCTGATCTTAGATTAGCAATGACAGGTACTATCCGTAAATATCTATTTGAAAATCCAAGTCATTTTGACCCCCGTCAATACCTTGCTCCAGCACGTACAGCAATCAAAGGCCTTGTGGCACATAAAATAAATAACGTCTTAGGAAGCGCTAATAAAATATAAATCTTTATTTTATTAGTCCCCCTTTTCTACTATAAATACAACCGACCATCACCTTAATGGAGATGGTCAGTTGTTTTTTTATTGCAAATATATTACTGATTTAAATATTTATTATTTTATAATTTCGCATTTACCACTTTATAGATTCAAAGTTACTGCTGTGATCTTTCTTTTGCCTTTTTCATAAATCTTTCTTTATCTAAAACCACTCTAATATGATTTCCCTTTGCTATTAATCCTGCATTGTCGTAGGCCTCAACATAAAACTCATATCGTCTGTTATCTATGTTAATCAATTCAGATACAAATTTTACTTTTGTACCCGCTAAAGTTGGCGCTATATGATTAATATTTATCATTACTCCTACACTAGTAGATTGTATATCCAAATACTTAGACAACAATTCAGCTGACACCGATTCCATAACATTTACCACCATTGGTGTTGCAAATACATCTGTATCTCCGCTTCCAACATTGCTAGCTAACTGGCATTTCTCTACAACTATATATCTAATAAGTTTCTCACCTATTTTTATTTCTTTCATATTTTAAAATCACATCCTATGAATATTATTTTATCACTTAACCTTCAAATTACCTTTACCTATATAAGTAATGATTTTGCATTCGCCTGAACCAAAAATCTTTTTTTCTCTATTTACAACATATTCTTTTTCCGTTTTAAACTCTCCAGCTCCAATCCTCGTTAATACTTCCGCTCCTAAGTTGTCAAGCAAAGTAATTTCTACATCTCCATTAAAAGTATTTAAATCCAACAGATTGCATTTAGCAACCCCTAAAGAGGTTCTTCCATTACCAACAGTAGCATTCATTTTATCTGATTCTAATGTATTTACATTTAAAGATCCATTACTAATATTAAAAGCTATCTCATCTGACATTAATGTATTTATATTTAAGGATCCATTACTAATATTAAAATCCATCTTATCTGATTCTAATGTATTTACATTTAAAGATCCATTAGCAATCTTAATATCTAAGTTAGATAACGATAAATCATCAGCACTAACGTCGGAATTAAGAGTATTTATGTCTAAATTAATTTTTTCTGGAATTTCAACTAAAATATTTTTTTGCTTTTCATCTATTTTTCCTACATATCGTGACTTACAGTAATTTATCTTTATAGTTGATCCATCAATAAAATAATGCAATTGTTGTGATTCTTCAAGTTTATCATTGTTCTCAGATACACTCAAATTTTCTTTATCAGATCGCAAAATATTTATTTTCCCGCTATGCCAATTCAGCTCAATATTATCGATTTCATTAGCAGTATACTCAAAGTTACCAGATTTATAACTTTGCTCATTTTCGTAAAAACCATAATCTATATCTGATTTCACAGCATTACACCCAGCAAATGTTGCCATTATAGCTAATATAATAAATATAGCACAGATGTATTTTTTTATTCTACTAATCATACCGTTCATAAAATATACCTCCATAATTTGATAATACTTAAATTATATGCTACAATTATAGCACATTTTTAGACTTTGTAAAAAAATAAATTAAAATTCTGAAAATACTCAAAAATAGTTTTCTTTTTCATTAAGCAAAACAGTAGAAATTAAATCATAAAATTAAAGGGTGATAAAAAATGAACTTTGTTGAGGAAATATCATCTCAATTTAATTTAAAACCTTATCAAGTAGAAAACGTAATTAAATTAATTGACGAAGGTAATACCATTCCATTCATAGCAAGATATCGCAAAGAAGCTCACGGCTCGCTTGATGACCAAATATTAAGAGATATAAGCGAACGTCTTGAATATTTAAGAAATCTTGAAAAAAGACGAGAAGAAATTCGGAATCTCATTATAGGCCTTGAAAAAATGACAGATGATATTTCTCTAGCTTTAGATAACGCAAAAACTTTAACAGAACTAGAAGATATTTATAGACCATATAAACCTAAAAGAAAAACAAGAGCATCAGTCGCAAAAGAAAAAGGACTTGAACCATTAGCGGAAAAAATATTTGAACAAAAACAATCAAGTCCATATCCAATTGATATGGCCATAGAATTTATAAATGAAGAAAAGGGAGTTAACTCTGCAGAAGATGCTCTTGCTGGCGCTTTAGATATAATAGCTGAAAACTTGTCCGATGATGCAGGAATAAGAAAAAGATTGAGGGTAATATCAATGTACCACGGAATACTCTGTTCTAAAGCCGTTAATAAAGATGAAGATTCCGTTTATTCCCAATACTACGATTTTAAAGAACCTGTGTCAAAAATAGCTGGACACAGAATTCTTGCAATAGATCGCGGTGAAAAAGAAGGCTTTTTAAAAGTAAGTATCGATTTAGATTTATCAAAAGCAATGAATATAGTTTATTCTGTTGCTATAAAAGGGCCATCTCCCTGTGAACAAGCCATTAGAAATGCTGCAGATGACGCATACAATAGATTAATATTTCCTTCAATAGAGCGTGAAATTAGAAATTCATTGACAGAAAATGCATGTGAACAAGCAATAAAAATATTTTCGCTTAATCTAAGACATCTTTTAATGCAGCCACCTGTAAAAGGTAAAATTGCTATGGGGTTAGACCCCGGGTATAGAACAGGCTGCAAAGTTGCTGTTGTTGACCAAACAGGTTTAGTACTAGATACTACTGTTATATATCCTACTCATTCAGATCTAAAAATAGCAGAATCCAAAAAAATCATATCTAACCTTATAAAAAAATATAATGTTGAAATAATCGCTATTGGAAATGGTACTGCTTCAAAAGAAACCGAAATATTTGCTGTTAATGTGTTGTCGGAACTACCAGAAGAATATAAAAAAAATATAGCTTACATGGTAGTAAGCGAAGCTGGTGCCTCGGTTTATTCTGCTTCTAAACTTGCTGCTCAAGAGTTCCCTGATTTCGACGTAACATTAAGAAGCGCCGTATCAATAGCAAGGAGGTTGCAAGATCCACTAGCAGAGTTAGTTAAAATTGATCCTAAAGCTATCGGAGTAGGACAATATCAACACGATATGCCAAAAAAGAAACTAGATGAAGCTTTAGGTGGTGTAGTAGAAGACTGCGTTAACAGTGTTGGCGTAGACTTAAACACCGCTTCTCCATCTTTATTATCTAGAGTAGCTGGTATAAGCTCCACTGTCTCTAAAAATATAGTTCTATATCGTGAGGAAAACGGTGAATTTAAATCTAGAAGTGAGTTAAAAAAAGTCCCTAAATTAGGTCCTAAAGCCTTTGAGCAGTGCGCAGGATTCTTAAGAGTTTCTGAAAGTAAAAATATTCTGGACAACACAGCTGTTCACCCAGAATCATATGATGCAGCTAAAAAACTTCTTAACCTAACAGAATATAGCTTAAATGATATTAAAAATAATAATCTAAGCGAACTTCAAACTAGAATCGACAAAATAGGTGAAGATAAAATAGCTAGTGAGATAGGTATAGGTGTCCCTACTCTTAA
>CAKSGI010000025.1 GCA_934454005.1 uncultured Eubacteriales bacterium
TGTTTGAAAAATTTAAAATATTCGAAACAACCTTTGCAGGTAGACCGCTTGTAATCGAAACTGGTAAAATTGCTCAACTTGCAAATGGTTCCTGTTTTGTTAGATATGGTGATACTGTTGTTAATGTTGCAGTAACTGCATCTGCAAAACCAAGGGATGGAATTGACTTTTTTCCTTTATCTGTTGATTTTGAAGAAAAGTTGTATTCCGTTGGCAAAATTCCGGGGTCCTATTCAAAAAGAGAAGGTAAACCAAGCGATAAGGCTATTTTAGTTTCTAGAGTAATTGATAGGCCTATAAGACCATTATTCCCTAAAGATATGAGGAATGATGTGTCTGTTGTATGTACAGTGATGAGTGTTGACCCTGATTGTTCACCGGAGATAGCTGCTATGGTTGGGACTTCTGCGGCATTATCGATATCTGATATTCCTTGGAATGGTCCTGTGTCAAGTGTAAATGTTGGATATATTAATGGTGAGTATATCATCAACCCTACACTTAAACAAAAAGAAGAGTCAGAGATGGCAGTAACGGTTGCGTCAACAGACAAATTAATAGCTATGATAGAGGCCGGAGCAAATGAAGTAAGTAATGATATAATGTTTAATGCAATAATGGAGGGCCATAAGGCAAATCAGGATATAATTGAATTTATAAAAGGAATGCAAAGAGAAATTGGTAAAAAGAAATTCGAGTATCCAAGCAGTGAGCCTAGCCAAGAAATGCTTGATGATGTTAAGAATCTTGTAATGGATGACGTAAAGCTTGCATTAGATACAGATGATAAGACAATTAGAGATGAGAGATTAAAACCAATATACGAGAAAGTATACGAACATTTTGCAGAAAAATATCCAGAACAAGAGCAAAAACTTGATGAGTGTTTGTATAAAACACAAAAATATATAGTAAGGCGTTGGCTTTTAGACGAACAAAAACGTGTTGATGGCAGAAAAATGGACGAGTTAAGGCCTTTAGCGGCAGAGGTTTCTCTTCTACCAAGAGCACATGGTTCTGGGTTATTTACAAGGGGTCAAACTCAGGTATTAACTATTGCAACATTGGGCCCCTTGAGCGATCAACAAACTTTAGACGGTATAGATAATGAAGAACATAAGCGTTATATGCATCATTATAATTTTCCTTCATATTCTGTTGGTGAAACAAGACCAAGCAGAGGACCAGGTAGGCGTGAAATAGGGCACGGCGCTTTAGCAGAGAGAGCTTTAGTTCCAGTTATTCCTTCAGTTGAGGAGTTCCCTTATGCGATAAGGCTTGTATCAGAAGTAGTTTCTTCTAATGGTTCTACTTCGCAAGGGTCTATTTGTGGATCTACTTTAGCTCTTATGGATGCTGGTGTTCCTATAAAAGCTCCAGTTGCAGGTATATCTTGCGGCCTTATAACTGAAGGTGACCGCTTTATGACGATGGTTGATATCCAAGGATTGGAAGATTTCTTTGGAGACATGGATTTTAAAGTCGCAGGAACACACAAAGGGATAACAGCAATTCAAATGGATTTAAAAATCGATGGTCTAACTCCAGAAATTATAAAAGAAGCTTTAGATAAAACATATAAGGCACGTGTATATATTTTAGATGAAATAATGCTAAAGGCCATTGATAAACCTAGAGCTGAACTTTCTAAATATGCACCTAAAATGATATCAATGACTATTCCTGTTGATAAAATACGGGATGTTATTGGATCTGGTGGAAAGGTTATTCAAAAGATTTGTACTGAATGCAATATTAAAATTGATATAGAAGAAGATGGGCGTGTATTTATATCTGGTATAGATATAAACGATTGTAACCATGCATTAGAAATAATTAATACAATTGTAAGTGATCCTGAAATAGGTGCCGTTTATAAAGGAAAAGTTACAAGATTAACAGATTTTGGTGCATTTATAGAAATTGCTCCGGGTAAAGAGGGACTATGTCATATATCAAAACTGGATGTTAAAAGAGTTGAAAATGTTACAGATGTAGTAAATGTAGACGATGAAGTTCTGGTTAAAGTAACAGAAATCGATGACAAAGGAAGACTGAATCTTTCTAGAAGAGATGCTTTAATAGAAGTTGAAGGACTAACTCCTGAAAACGATTCTAGTAATTATAGCAAAAATCGTTCTAAATTTAGTCGAGATAAAAAACCACATTATCATAGACCCAGGAACAATAACATAGATAAATAAGCTATTTTACTTTATTAAGGTGGATTGCATCATGGAAAAAATAGTACTGGATAACGGGGTTAGGGTTATTTTAAATAAACAGGATACTACAAAGAGTGCTTGTTTTGGAGTGTGGGTAAAAAGTGGATCAGTATATGAAACAAATAAATTAAATGGAATTTCCCATTTTATTGAGCATATGGTTTTTAAAGGAACTAAAACACGTTCCTATTACGATATTTCTAATGAGATGGATGCAATTGGTGGTCAACTTAATGCGTATACTGCAAAAGAATATACATGTTTTTACGCAAAAGCGCTTAGTGAGCATGTAACAAAAGCTTTTGATATTGTTGCCGATATGATTATAAATCCTAAGTTTGATAATGCTGATATAGAATTAGAAAAGGGCGTTGTTTTAAGAGAGATATACATGTCAAACGATATGAGTGATGAGAAAGTTGCAGAAAATTTGTATCAAAAAGTTTGGAGTAACCATCCTCTTGGGCAACCAATTTTAGGAACAGAGGAGTCTCTTTCGAATTTTACAAGTAAAGATTTAAGAGATTACATGCAACAAAACTATTCTTCTGATAAGATTGTAATATCTATTAGCGGAAATTTTGACAAGGATGCTTTTTTAGAGTTAGTTTATAAGTATTTTAAGGATCTTAAAAAATCTAGTAATGAACTTATTTTAAAACCATTAGTTTATAAGAAATCTTTAGTTTTCGAAGAAAATTTAGAACTAGAACAAACTCATATCTGTATGTGTTTTCCGGGTTTTTCCGCGTTTGATGTTAATAAAAATTCGCTTAATCTTCTAAATGTAATTGTTGGAGGCAGTTCGTCATCAAGGCTTTTTAGAGAAATAAGAGAAGAGTTGGCATTGGTATATTCAATATATTCATCTTCTGTTTGTTATAATTCTGGTGGATTGTTTGAAATTCAAACAGCAACAGATCATAATATGGCCCAGAGAACTTTTAATAGAATTGTGGAAATTTTAAAAGAGTTAAAAAATGGAGTAACAAAAGAAGAATTCTCAAGAGCAAAAGAACAACTTAAATCATCTGTTATAATGGGTTTAGAAAGTACTTCATCAAAAGCATCGTTTTTTGGAAGAAGTGAAATATTAAAAAATAAAATTAAGTCCGAGGATGAACTTTTGAATGAGCTAAACTCGATTACTTTCGAAAGCGTAAATAGAATAGCAAAAGAGATTATAGACTTTGATAAAATGTCTATATCTATAATAGGGAAAAACATAGATACAAATATATAAAAGGGAGGAGCTATATAAAAATGCTAAATCATGAAAAAACAATGGAAAAAATAGTTGCTTTATGCAAAAATAGAGGCTTTGTATTTTCGGGTTCGGAAATATATGGAGGTCTTTCTAACTCCTGGGATTATGGCCCTTTAGGAGTAGAGTTTAAAAATAATGTAAAAAAAGCCTGGCTTAAGAAATTTGTTCAAGAGAGCGAATATAATGTGGGATTAGACTCCGCTATACTCATGAATCCGCAAGTATGGGTTGCATCTGGACATGTTGGTGGATTTTCTGATCCGCTTATGGATTGCCGTGATTGCAAAACAAGACACAGAGCCGATAGTCTTATAGAGGATAATAACGGAAATCCAAACGGAATGACATTTGAAGAAATGTCTGCTTACATAAGAGATAACAACATCACATGTCCAAACTGTGGTTCCGCTAATTTTACGGATATAAGAAATTTTAACTTAATGTTTAAAACTTTTCAGGGTGTTACAGAAGATGCTAAAAGTGAAATTTATCTTCGTCCTGAAACTGCCCAAGGGATATTTATAAATTTTCAAAATATCCAAAGGACAACTAGAAAAAAGATTCCATTTGGAGTTGCTCAAATAGGTAAATCTTTTAGAAATGAGATTACTCCTGGTAACTTTATATTTAGAATTAGGGAATTTGAACAAATGGAGCTTGAATTCTTTTGTAAACCGGGTACCGATTTAGATTGGTTCTATTATTGGAAAGATTTTTGTAAAAATTGGCTGTTAGAATTGGGATTAAAGGAGGAGAATATTCGTTTAAGAGATCATTCAAAAGAGGAACTATCGCATTATTCAAATGCAACTACAGATATAGAATTCTTGTTTCCGTTTGGTTGGGGCGAACTTTGGGGTATTGCCGATAGAACTGATTTTGATTTAACTCAGCATCAGAATTGTTCAGGAAAGAGTTTAGAATATTTTGATCCACAAACAAACGATAGATACCTTCCGTATGTAATTGAGCCATCTCTTGGAGCAGACCGTGTAGCACTAGCATTTTTATGTGATGCATATGATGAAGAAATTATAGGTGATAACGATAAACGAACAGTTATGAGATTACATCCGGCTTTAGCGCCATATAAGGCGGCAATATTACCTCTTTCTAAGAAGCTTTCTGAGAGTTCTCGACCAGTATTTGATATATTGAGTAAGCATTTTATGGTGGAATTTGATGATGCAGGGTCTATAGGCAAAAGATATAGGCGTCAAGACGAAATAGGAACTCCGTACTGTTTAACATTTGATTTTGATAGTTTAGAGGATAATTGTGTAACAGTCCGAGATAGAGATACTATGAAACAAGAAAGAATAGCAATAGATAATTTGGTTAACTATTTGTCCCCCAAAATAAATTTTTAATACTATTAGAATAAATAGCCGCAAGTTAATGCGGCTATTTTTATGTAATAAATACTTTTCTCATAAAAAATACACATTTTTTTAAAAAAACTATTGAATTTTATAGAAATAAGAGTATAATTAATTTATAACAATATATATAAATTTATTTATTTTAGGGAGTGATAATTGTGAAAAAGAGAATATTAGCATGTTTTATGTGTTTATGTATGGTGCTTTCATTTGCACCAACAATTGTATTCGCAGATGATATACAAGTGGGAGAAGTGGATGATGAAGAGTGGGAAAAAGAATGGGAATATCAGACTATGATTCCTGATGGTCCAAGTGAGATGGAAGTAAAAGGAGGTGGAAAGGATAGCGTAAATGGATTTTGGAGTTCGGGATATCAGGATTCCGGTAAGGTTATAAGGAAAAGTGGTAATTACACTATCAATATAGGAGATGGATCAGTTGACAAACTAGAAGTTAAGCATGAAAGACTAGAAATTAACACGGTGGATGCTGAGGAAGTTCATATTAAGATTAGAAATTTAACGATGGATTTGACTAAAGATAAGCAGGGTTTTTTTAGAACTAGAAGTGCAATTTCTATACATAAAGACAGTAAGGCCACAAAGGTTACTCTTGAATTTATAGGGACGAACATAATAAAAAGTTATATGGGTGCTGGAATTGTTAATGAAACAAATTGCGACTTAAATATAATAGGAACAGGATCTCTTACAGTTGAAGGTGGAGAAGTGAGGTTAGGAAAATCTAGCACTTGGGTAGAGGGAATAGCTGGCAGAGTTTTAGATATCGCAAGAAACACATTTGATGAGAAAAATAAAACACTTTGTTTAGGGTATGCGGCAATAATGGGACGCTGCACTTTAAATCACGAGAATATAATTGCAAAAGGAGGCGGCTTTGCTGCTGGTATAGGAAATGGTTTTCCAACGGATCAGTTAGACCTGGGAAATTTCATAAAGCGTGCAATAGAAACAGCTAGAAAAATTTTAGATTTGGTACGAGGCCTGTCAATAGAAAAACTGAAAGAATTTTTTAAAAATGAAAAAATAAACGATATAAATATAACTGGTGGAACAGTTAATGCTACAGGTGGACCTGGTGGAGGAGCAGGTATAGGTGGTTGTGCTTATCTTTATAATTCTTCTATTAATATAACAGGAGGAAACGTTACCGCTACAGGAGGTAATTATGAAAAAGAAGGAAAGAAAATTGGCGGTGGAGCAGGTATAGGTGGTGGTTACTATGGTGCTGGTGAAAAAATCAGTATAGAAGGTACAGAAAAAAATCGGACAACCGTTACAGCAACAGGTGGATATGGTGCAGCTGCTATTGGTGGTGGTATAGGACTTGGTAAGTTTCCTAACTCTGGAAATGCAAGACTTATAAAAATAGGTAATTATTCTACAGTTACAGCTACCGCTGAGAATACGAATGGTGCAGCAATAGGTTGTGGAGATAAAGGAAATCCTTTCAATTTACTTGATGCAGGAGACTATTTTATTCAAGTAGGTAGTACAGACGAGAATGGAAAGGTTAATGGAAAGGGTATAGAAATTACTACTAATGGTGGATATTATGGAATGGGAGCATATACTGAATCATCTGATATTCTTTCCCAAAAAATGAATATTTACGGTGGACACATAACATTTAATAATTGCACTAAACCATTTAGAGTAAACCCAAATATGGGGAAATATGACGGGAAGTATAGTATTATTATAAATGGAAGCCCAGTTGAAGAGACAAAAACAGTGTACACAGGTGAGCTTACCGGGAAAAAAGTATTTGAAATTAGACCAACTACTGTGACTGGTGATAATGTTATAGGATCTCTTGAGGAATTAGACAATACTTCGACTGATAACAAAAATCAAGATGAAGGTAAAAATAGCAATTTAGTTGATAGCTTAGTTGATAGTAAAGCTAGTTCTAAAATTACAGATTCAAAGGCATTTAAAACCGGCGAAAACAATAACATGTTAGTAATTTATATTCTAACTTCGACTGTGTCATTGGTATGTGTTGCTTTCGTATTAAGAAAAAGGAAAAGTTTTAATAAATAAAAAATTAGAGGCTGTCGCTTGAGAAATTCTCTCTTGCGGCAGCCTCTTTATAATTTAACGAAAATTATTTTTTACTAGATTCAATAACAGCATTTGCAATATTTATAGGGGCTTCTTCATATCTTTCAAAGCTGGTTTCAAAGGAGCCTCTTCCTTGAGTGGATTTTCGCATAAATGTAGAAAAGTCGGACATTTCTGCCATAGGAACTTCAGCATCAACTTCTTGCATTCCAGATTCTGCAGGAATCATGCCTAGAACCCTACCACGTCTTTTAGTTATTTCTCCGATTAAGTCGCCCATGCTGTTATCTGGGACAATAGCTTTTAAGCTTGATATTGGTTCGAGCAATGTCGGATTTGCCTTAGGCATCCCTGCCTTATATGCTAAAGAAGCAGCCATTTTGAAAGCCATTTCGGATGAATCAACCGGATGGTAAGAACCATCGTATAAAGTAGCTTTTAGCCCTACTACTGGATACCCGGCTAGAGGTCCTTTTTCTGTGCAATCTTTAAGACCTTTTTCAACGGCCGGAAAATATCCTTTTGGAACAGCGCCACCAACAATTTTTTGTTCGAATACAAGGTTATCATTATCACAAGGCTCAAATTCTATCCAAACGTCTCCAAATTGACCATGTCCACCTGTTTGCTTTTTATGTCTACCTTGAACCCTAATTTTTTTACGAATGGTTTCTCTGTAAGGAATTTTTGGAGGTTCTAGTATGACATCTATTCCAAATTTAGATTTAAGTTTTGAAACTAATATATCTAGATGTTGTTCACCCAAACCTGAGACTATCATTTGGTGAGTTTCTGAATTTGTTTCAAAGCGTATGCTGGGATCTTCTTCTATTAATTTTAAAACACTTTGTGCAACTTTATCTTCATCGCCCTTATTTTTGGGATATATAGCCATAGACAATGATACATTAGGATATAAAACAGGTTCTAGAGTTAATTTTCTTTCTGGCGAGCATAGTGTATCTCCAGTATTAACATTTTGTAACTTCGCAACAGCGCCAATATCTCCTGCTAAGATACATTGTACATCTGTTTGTTTTTTACCTACAATAGATAATACTTTGTTTATACGTTCGACCTTTTCGGTTGACATGTTTATAAGTTGTGTATCAGGGGTAATTTTTCCGGAAACCACCTTAAAATAAGACAATTTGCCTATGAATGGATCGGACACAGTTTTAAATACTATAGCTAATGCAGGATCAAATTCGTTTGGTTTGACTTCAACAATATTTCCATTTTCGTCTGTAGCGATTTCATCGATGCTTTCTTGAGCAGATGGAGCTAACCAAACTAAGCCGTTTAATAAATGTTCTATTCCAAAAGTGTTTTGAGCGTCTCCGCAGAATACAGGAGATATAGTTCCCTCTCTTACACCCTTTTTGATTCCAAGGATTATTTCTTCTGGAGTGAATGATTCTCCTGAAAAATATTTTTCGAACATTTCATCACTAGTTTCTGCAACGGCTTCGTAAATAGCTGTTCTTAGACCATTTAATCGATTGCCCATATCAGGCATAGGGACTTCTGTTATTTTTCCTGTTGAGTAAGAGTATGCTTTGTATTCCAAAATATTTACATAACATTCAGCCTTGCCATCGACAATGAAAGGAACGACCACAGGACAAATTGATGGGCCAAAGTTGGACTTAAGATCTTCAAAAACCCTGTAGAATCTTGCACTTTCGTCGCATAACCCGTTAACAAAGAATATTTTTGTCAAGTTATTTTCAGTTGCAAATTTATTTGCTTTTTCTGTTCCGACACAAACGCCGTCCTTACCAGAAACTGTAATAAGAACAGAATCTGCTGCTCTTATTCCTTCTTTAACGCTACCTTCAAAATCGAGGAACCCGGGAGTATCGATTAAATTAATTTTTTTGTTTTTCCAAAAAATAGGAGCAACAGATGTTGAAATAGAGGAACCTCTTTTTATTTCTTCAGGATCAAAATCTAAAATAGTGTTTCCAGCTTCAATGTTACCCATTTTGCTTGAATATCCCGATAAAAACAACATAGATTCGGCAAGAGAAGTTTTTCCAGCCCCCGAATGACCTGCCAGAGTAATATTAATGATATCATTTGCGGTATACTGTTTCAAAGTTTACAGCCCCTTTCTTGTTTTATTATATACTTATTAAATTATATTTAAGTATATAAATAAATTTTACCTTATTCACAATAATAATTTAAAAGTGCACAAATTATTTTTTGAATACGTGAATAATTATAGACTAATATTACATTGATTGCAAGATTAATATGGTTTTTAAAGACGAGAAAATATTATTATTTTTTTATGCAAAAAGTAAAGGACAATAATGACATACTTAGTTTTACTATTTAACAAAGAGTACAATTATGTAAAAATATAGAATTTTTACCTGAATCTATATCACTATTTCTTGTAAAAAATAGACTAAAAGTGTAAAATTATATATTATATTTTGTCACAATAATAAAAGGGGAAAATTGATATGTTAAAAAACAAACTAATTATAGCAATACTATCATTCATACTAACGTTTTCAATTGCAATATCATTACTCTTATCAAATAATTACAATTATCATGCTATAGCTCTAGATAAAGATATGGTTGTTGGTTCGGATGCGAGGATGTTATCTTATGGCAATAATGTGTATATAGTTAGCTCTACAGATGATAGATTTGTTTTATCAAAAGTGGAAACTAATAAGTGTACTATCTTGTTAGAGATTAATAAAGAACCAAATGAAAACTCTATTCAAAATTTTTACGATTATAAGATTATAGGAAATTATTTCTATATTATCTATAGTTTTAAGACAAATAAATTTGAACAAACAACTATTAAAAAATATAGCATAACTTCTAAAGATGATGTTAGTGAAGCGACGCTTAGTGATTGTTTTATAAGGAATAGTGATAATTATACAATACTCAAGGATGATACAATTTTGTTGCTTAAAAACAATAAATTTATTGAATGTATCAATATATTTAATTCTGAATCTGAGGATATAGAAGTTAATTATGTAAATTCCATAAAATCTAATTTAACGGCAGATAAGGCTTGTATTATAAAAGGAATTGATGTATCAAATCCTGAATTTGTTTATTTATCTAGAAATAGTTTGTCGAAAATGGAGGAACACGATGCGGGAGATTATCCAGGAGGTAAAAACTATAGGTTTATAAGTGATAATTTGATATTTACATCGGAAAATAAGTTTTATGAATTAAGTGATGATAAATTTAAATATAAGTTTAATAGTAATTCGAATGATAATGAGGCGAAAGCAGCTAAACTTAATAATTATATTATAACTACTATGGGAAGTGGTCTATTACATGCTATAGATATTAACACCAATAAACCTGCGTATGAGTTGACGTTAAGTAAGGAAATTATAGACATAGGCGCTGATGATAGTAATTTATTTGTTTTGTATAAAGACGGTGATACTTATTATATAGAAAGTTTTTCAATTAATGCTTTTAAGCCCATCAATTCAGTAAAACTTAATTCGGGGATAAACCTTAAGACCAAAAGTGAAATAAATAGTTTATATTCGCAATATAAGCCAATTAACAAGAGTGTTGAGAATATTTATTCTGATTTTGCAGATTTTGAAAACTTTACAACCGCAGGGCATTTAAATAAGTTAGTGTTAAATGATGGTTTAAACGCCATAAATTTTTATCGTGAGTTATATGGTTTTAGAAAATTGGAATTAGATAGTAGTTTAATAGATAGTGCTATGTATGGGTCAGTTTTAGCCCTTTTAACGAAGGATTTAACAAAACCGGAGAAACCTCAAAATATGAATGACGAAACATATAATAAATCTGTAAGTGTGTTAAACAAAAATTGTATAAGTAAAAGTGAACAGTTAACTAATATACTCTTATCAGATGCTGTACATTATTTATTTAATTCCAATTGTGAATTCAGAGAAAGATTATTAGATAGTGATATTAAAAACGTAGGTATTGGCGCATGCTCTGATAGAAATGGTAAAACAGCTGTGTTGGTGCATTTTGAGGACAGAGAAAAATATAGTCATGATTATAATTTTATTCCGTATCCATGCGAAGGATCATATCCATTTTCGTTAGTTGATAATAATATAGCTGAGTTTTCGATAAGCCTAGGAGAATCAATATCTATAGGAGATAAGGGGGATATATCGGTTACAATAACTAACCTAAATACATCTGAAGAACGCGATTTATCAAATGATATTGATTTCGAAGTCGTTAATAATAGAAGAATACTAATTAAGAATATAGGTTTCGACATTAATAAAGAATCAAAATTTAAAATAAATGTTGATAATCTTCTTAAAAGTGATGGCCTTGTTGCAGGTTTGGAGTATAGTATTAATTTATTTGAATTGAAGTCGGGGGATTTACCTGTTATTGATCCGGATAATCCTGATGATCCAGATAGTCCGCTTACTTCGGATATAACAAGTGATGTATATAATATAGACAAAAAGAATATGATTATAACAAATGTTGAACCGGGGACAACGGTCGCGGGAATAAAAGAAAATATTAAGTATGATGGATATAGCATAAAAGTAATTAATTATAAAAATAAGGAAATTAAAAGTGGCATTGTGGGAACAAGTTCTAAGATTCAGTTTTACAAGAATGATAAAATTATAATTGAGTTTCATATTATAATATATGGAGATTTAACCGGTGAAGGAAATATAAATTCACGTGACTTATCATTGTTAGAAAATTATTTACTTGACAAGGCTGGATTGAGTGGATATTTTCTTTTAGCTGCAAATGTTAAACATCATGGGGATGTTAATATCTGTGACTATTTGATTATTAAAAGACATATTAACGGAGAAGAAAAGATTAATCAAAAAGATCAATCGTCAGGAGAATAATATTATGGATTGCTTAGTTGAAATCTATGATCGAGAACAAATTAACAATATTTTTGTTGTTTTATCTTTTAGGCCCAAAAAGGTAGTAGTAATTTATGATGCTAAGGAGACAAACGCAGAAGATTTAATATTGGTAGAAAAAGCGTGTACATTAAAAATTAAGAATATAAAATTCGAATTTGTTGAAATAGATTCTGAAAGTATTGATGATATTAATATAAAATGTAAAAAGATTATACATGATAATCCCGACTGTTATTTTGATATAACAGGTGGGAATGAAATGTTTGCTATAGGAGCATACCTTGCTTGTACTTCTACATTTACTCCGATTTTTAAAATTAACCTCAGCGAATGTAGATTAATAAATATTTATGGTTGTAAATATTTAGAGAATATTTTATCAATTCCTAAGATGTCTTTAGATGTAATATTAGCAACTCATGGAGCATCAATAAATGGAAATACTCATCCAACTCCAAACGCAAAAATATACAATAGTATATTAACATTTTGTGATGAGATTTTTAGGGATGTTCAAAGATGGAAGGATCTTTGTTTTTATCTCCAAATGGGGACATCGAATTTTAGTATAGAACATAATAACTTATTATTTATGGCTCCTAAAAGTATATCACACGCTGGTGGCAAAGTTAAAATAGAAAATTTTTCTCTTTTAAATTTAGCGGAGGAACTTGGATTTATATCTAATCTTAATATAAAGAGTAAAAAGGTAAGTTTTTTGTTTAAAAATAACACTATCAAAAGATATATGACAGATTATGGAACATGGCTAGAGTTATATACTTATATTTCCATAAAAAAAGATCCAATGTTTGATGATGTTAGATTAAGCGTAAAAATAGACTGGAATACTAAAAATCAAATTTTTAGTGGTGTTATAAATGAAATAGATATAACATTTTTTAGTGGAATAAGACCAGTTTTTATATCTTGTAAATTGTCGGAACCATCGTCAGAAGCACTACAAGAGCTTAGTATGTACCCTAATTATTTTGGCGGTAGATATTCGAAATGTATTCTTGTAACGCTAGCTACGATAAAAAATGATAGATCATATATCTTTAAAAGAGCAAGAGATATGAAAATTAATTTAATTGACGGGAAAACAATAAAAAAAGGTAAATTTATAAATAATATTAAAGAAATAGTTTCTAATTAATAATATAATCAAATAGGAGACCTTTCAATATTTGAAGGGTCTCCTATTGCGATTAACGATTTTAAATTGTTGAAAATGGATATATAAACGGTAGATTAATATATTTACAAAAAAGCTTAAATAATTCAAATTTTAATATTTAACACTCAAAATTAATAGAGGACAATACGGCTAAAAAATTATTGCAGAATTTGTGTATATTATTGTTTTTGTGATGCTTTTTTAGTTTATGGATCAAAAAGCTTTACTTTTTGGTCTTATTGTTATATTATATTGTAATAAATATAAAATTTTTGGAAGGTGTGTATAAAATGAAGAGGATTTTATTTGCAATATTAGTTATAATGTTGATAGCAGAAGTTAGTCTAAGTACGTATGCAATGGATACAAACTATTTTGAAGTTAATGGTGTTGTTTATAAAATTCTTTTTATGAACTGGAATCCACAAACTAGAGAAGTCGATTTAGGGAACGTATCAATATTTCAAATTAAGGATAGCGCTATTGACGATTCGGGGATGCTTAATTTACCAAGCGAAGTAGCTTCTGACGGGAATATTTATACCGTAACAATAATAGATAATAATGTAATAGATTCTTGTTCTAAAAAAGATAAAATTTTAGAAATAAAATTTCCTGAAAATATTAATCATATAGGGGATTATGCATTTTCCAACTGTGTTTCTATTAAAAGTATATATATTCCTTCAAGGGTTAGAACTATGGGAAACAATGTTTTTTCTGGCTGTACAAGTTTAAGAGAAGTTTATTTTGGGTCTAAAATGCAGCCTTCAGAAATACGAGATATAGGAACAAATTGCTTTTTGAATACATATAAGGCATGGTATGATTTTATATATAACCCTTCGAAGATATATTTTTATGGGATTTCATGTTTATATATAGAAACTTTGGATAAAGGGTGGAATCCGAATAATATGAAAGTGATCTTTATATTTTAGAGAAGCGTTTAAATTATAATTTTATGTTTTGTTCTGATTTAAAAATGATGGAATAATTTTATTCGCGATTTTATAAGGGATACTTTTGTTGGTAATTTTATTGTTTTCATTTATAAAGTACATGGTATACCCTAAATATAACCAAAATATAATAGCACCTAGAGTATTAACAAAAATTATTTCATTTAAGAAAAATCCAGAACACAGAAGTATTATTATGGGAATAAATGAAAATAGGATATTGAAGTATAGTTCTTTATTTTTAATACTAAATATAGCTTTAAATATTGTTATTAAGTTTTTTATTATAAATCCGAATATAAGTATAGAACCAACAATACCCGTACAGGCGATAACGTTAATGTAAAAGCTATGACCGGTGTATCCTTTTTCAGCAATAAATCCAAGAGGGAACTGATCTCTTGCATAAAGTACAATATGCTTTACAGAAACACCAAATATTGGTTTACTCATAAACAATTCTAAAGCACTTCCCCAAATTTTAAATCTTAAGTTAGAGATATCAGTGCTATCCTCAACATCGCTTCGTCTAAAAGAGACTGGACGTAAGGGGGTATTAGCATTATGTTTGCTAAACAGAGGAGGTAAGTATGCAAGACATTTTTTTAGAAGCATATAAGTAATAAATATAGCTATAAGGACTAAAAGTGTATACCCCAAACATAATAAAAAACATTTAAGCCTGCCCATATTTTTGTTTTTAAACATAAATCTAAAGGCAAAAAATACTCCTACAATAACTGCAGCGCCCATAGCGATTTCAGCGGTTCTTGATCCAGATAAAATAATATATATAAATTCAAATACTATGTTTATAATATAAAAAGTTTTAACCAATTTATTAGTAGTTTTTGTAAAGTTTTTAATAGAAAATACTATCATAATTAGGGCTGTAACAGCTGCATAATTAGGATCATTAAAGATGCCAAACAGTCTATTTTCAATAACGCCCATTCTTGCAAATTCATTATTAGGTAAGTCTTTAAAATAGTAGTATTGAGTTAAAAACATTATAAGTGTTACTATTGTTGCCAAAAACCATATTACCATAATAAGGTGTTCGATTTGAAACATTTCTTTATATATTTCTTCTTTGGATCTAGAAAAGTCTATTGCATAAAAAATAAAGAATTCAATAGTCAATAAAATTATGCTATTGATATTATCCATTAATCCGTATTTTAGGCTTAAAATCGAGGATATTGATACAGATATTAAGAACAAACATAACCATGATATATTTACAGTTTTAAACAATATTTTATCACATAATAAATCATAAAATATTAAAGTTACTCCGAGTGCAGAAAGAACAAA
Organism: uncultured Eubacteriales bacterium; assembly: GCA_934454005.1. Next base: position 15,340 of record CAKSGI010000025.1, read on the forward strand.
AAATATTAATTGATCTACTTTGGCTGGTGTTATAGCCTTCATTGGCCCTAATGCTCGTTGCATAACTAAAACAATATAAAGGAATATATATATTTTTCTTATTGTTTTGTAGTTCTTACTGAAATTTATTTTTGATAATGTCACACGTTACTCCCCTAACTATAAATTTTCTATAATTTCAACCCATTTTTTTAGTATATGATTTTTATTAAATTTTTCAATATTATTAAAGCTATTGTCAGAAAAATTTTGTCTCAAATCATCATTTTCTATTAAATCGCATATTTTATTTGACATTTCTTTTTTATCATAACAATTTATTAAAAAGCCGTCAAGTTTGTCTGTTATTATTTCTCTTGGACCTGTAATACAGTCAAAGCTTACAATAGGTAATCTGTTAACTTTTGCTTCTAATAGGACAAGAGGAAGACCTTCTCTATAAGATGTCATTACATAAATTGCATAATCTCTATATTTATGATAAATATCGTTACTTTGACCTTTTAAAAATACTTTGTCATTAATATTATATTTATTTATACTTTTTTCAACTTGATCAAAGGTTTCTCCATCGCCAAAAATATCCCAGGTCCAATCAGGATGTTTTTTTAGAACTTCATTTGCGATGTCAATAAGCATGTCGTATCCGTTTTCTTTGCTGAATCTGCCAACAGTGATT
>CAKSGI010000026.1 GCA_934454005.1 uncultured Eubacteriales bacterium
AATATGACACTCTAACATATCCCTCTGCACATTTTCCAAAAGCAGTTCCTGGAATAATAGCTACCTTTTCTTGACTCAATAATTTTTCACAAAACTCACTAGACGTAAGCCCTGTACTTTTTATACATGGAAAAGCATAAAATGCACCCTCCGGTTCAGCACAGCTAAATCCAAGCTTCTTAAACCCATCTACTATATACCGCCTCCTTAAGTCATATTGATCCTTCATACTCTCTATATCTTCATCACCATTATTTAATGCTTCAATTGCTGCATATTGTGAAACCGTAGGAGCACTCATTATAGAAAATTGATGCAATTTTGTCATACAATTAATAATCTCCTTTGGCCCTAATGCAAAACCTAACCTCCATCCCGTCATTGCATAAGATTTAGAAAATCCACTTATTATTATGCTTCTTTCCTTCATTCCTTCTATATCAGAAAATGTAGTGTGTCTCTCTTTTCCATAAGTAAGCTCCCCATAAATCTCGTCCGACAATACGATTAAATTATGCTTTTTTACAACATCAGCTATCATTTCAAGATCTTTTCTACTCATAACAGAACCCGTTGGATTGTTAGGATAAGGTAAAATTAAAAGTTTTGTTTTATTTGTTATTTTTTTCTCTATCTCTTCAGCAGTTACTTTAAACTTATTTGCCTCTTCTGTTTTTATTATAACTGGCGTCCCTCCGGCCATAATAGTTATTGGTTCATAACATACAAAACTCGGTTGTGGAATTAACACTTCATCTCCATTTTCTATCAAAACCCTAACACATAAATCTATTGATTCTGATCCCCCTACAGTAATTATAACTTCACTTTCAAAATCATAGTTTACACCAAATCTTCTATAAAAATAATCAGTTACGGACTTTCTTAATTTTAAAAAACCTTTATTAGGTGAGTACCATGTTCTCCCCTTTTCTAAAGAGTCTATTCCTGCCTGCCTTATATGCCAAGGAGTTCTAAAATCCGGTTCTCCCACACTAAGTGATATAACATCTTTCATACTATTTGCAATATCAAAGAATTTTCTTATACCAGATGGTTCTAATTTTTTTATATTTCTATTTAAAAAATCATTATAATTCATTATAAAACCAAATTCCTCCCATCCTCATCATCCTCTATTAAAGACACTCCTCCATCTTTATATCTGGATAAAATAAAATGTGTAGCAGTAGAAACTACACTATCTAAAGTTGAAAGCCTTTTAGATACAAACATCGATATTTCATGGATATTTTTCCCCTTAACTACAACTGATAAATCATATCCACCAGCCATAAGATAAACACTTTCTACCTCTTCAAACTGCACAATCCTTTTTGATATTTCATCAAATCCTGTCTCTTTTTGAGGAATAATCTTTAACTCTATAATTGCAGACACACATGAATCAGCTAATTTATCCCAATTTATAAGGGCTTTATATCCTTTTATAATTCCCTCATTTTCAAAATACTCTATTTTAAATCTTACGTCTTCCTCACTTATATTAAGTATAGCAGAAAGCTCGGATATTGTAAGTTGAGAATTTTCATTTAAAAGTTCTAATAATTTATCCATCTTTTTTCTCCTTATCAGTTATTAAATATAAAACATAGTCTTAAGTATAAACAAAAGGATCAAAAAGTCAAGAAAATACTGTAGATATAAGATTAATTTGCCAAATTAGCTTTTCTTATAAATAAAAAACTACATTACAAAATGCAATTACACATACACATATAAAATATAAAATTACCATTAAAAATACACTATTTTAAATATACAACACCTTCCAGTTATAGTAATTTTGAAATTTATAGCTTTTAACCGTCTTTAAAGCAAAATTTTATTCAAATTTCTACAAACTTTATACACTTTTAACCATAATACAAATTCAAACAAAAAAACATGCAATCATACAATACATCATCTATCGCAGCCCAACAATAAAATCACAAAACAATTAAACCTTATACTTGCAATATTATAATATATATGATAAAATACAAATAATGATATTGTGGTTTTAGCGAAAGAGGTGACAAATATGAAAGAGAACATACATCCAAGATATAAAGAGACTAAAATTACTTGTGCATGTGGAAATGTAATTGAAACAGCTTCTACAAAAGAGAATATTCGTGTTGAGATATGCTCTAAATGCCATCCTTTTTTCACAGGAAAACAAAAATTGGTAGATACCGGTGGACGTGTTGATAGATTTAAAAAACGTTTTGGCTTAGAAAACAAATAATGTTAGTCATTAATTATTTAATATTTTAGGCGGTGCACTTGCACCGCCTATTGTGTATTGGAGAGATTTTTTGAGTACTTACAAAACAATACAAAAAGAGGCAACTTCTAAAATCATTGATCGCCATTCGCAATTTTTGGGTTACACAAAACCTACAAATACAGAAAAAGAGGCAATATCATTCTTAGAAAAAATAAAGTCTAAACATTGGGATGCCAAGCACAACGCATATGCATACATTATCCAAAAAGATAACATAACAAGATATTCAGATGATGGAGAACCCCATGGAACTGCTGGAAAACCTATACTAGATATATTAAAAAACAATGAAATTACTAATACAATTGTAGTAGTAACTAGATATTTTGGCGGTATACTTTTAGGTACAGGTGGTCTCGTACGTGCATATTCTAGTGCAGCTAAATTAGCTATAAACAATGGAATAATTATCAATATGACTCTATGTGTTAAAGCTGTATTGCATTGTGAATATAATTTATACGGAAAGGTTTCTTCAATTTTAATACTCCTAGATTCAAAAATTGAAAACTCTGAATTTTTAGATAACGTTAAAATTATTTTTTATATTGATAAAAATAAACTTAATTTGTTAGATAAGGAACTTAAAAACATAAGTTCTGGAAACATAAAAATTGATATTTTAGGGGAAGAATATATAAAAATAAAATAATTTTAAATTTATAGAGGATTTCAATTAAATATGTCGTATATCTATATTAGACTTTATACTCCATTATTAGAGGTGATGATGTGAATATTAGAGAAAAATCAGAAATGATTGAATCAGAAATATTATCTAAATATGCAACATTGTCTAAAAACAGTAAAGGTAGAAAGAAAAAAGAAAAAGAATGTGATTTAAGAACAACCTTTCAAAGAGATCGTGATAGAATTATACATTGTAAATCATTTAGACGGCTAAAACATAAAACTCAAGTTTTCATATCTCCAGAAGGTGACCATTACAGAACTAGACTTACACACACATTAGAAGTCGCACAAATTGCAAGATCTATAGCAAGAGCTTTAAGATTAAATGAAGAGCTTACAGAAGCCATTTCTTTAGGTCATGACTTAGGCCACACTCCGTTTGGTCACGCTGGTGAAGCCGCACTTAATACAATCTCTGATAATGGTTTTAGACACTTTGAACAAAGCGTTAGAGTTGTAGATGTTTTAGAAAAAAGCGGTAATGGCCTTAACCTTACTTATGAGGTTTGTGACGGTATTTTATGCCATACAAAAGGAGACAAGGCAAAAACTCCAGAAGGACGAATAGTAAAACTTGCCGACAGAATAGCCTATATTAACCACGATATTGACGACGCTATAAGAGCAGGAATTTTAAAAGAATCCGATTTACCCAAAGAACCTATAAAAATTTTAGGAAATACTCGAACTAAAAGAATAAACAATCTCATAAAATCAGTTGTTGAAAACAGCAACGGAATAAATATAAAAATGAACGATGATATTGCAAAATCTTTTGAAGCTATACATAATTTTATGTTTGACGCAATTTATCTCAATCCCTCTGCTAAATTTGAAGAGAAAAAAATACCAACATTGATAGAAAACCTATACAAATACTTTAAATCAAACTATATTAAACTACCTATCGATATTAGAAATATAGCAGATAAAGAAGGGATAGATAGGGCTGTTTGCGATTATATAGCAGGAATGACTGATCACTATGCTGTTTATATGTTTAAAAATATATTCATTCCAGCATCATGGCGAATATAAAAGGAGAATATTTAATGCAAATACCAGAATCTTTTATGCAAGACCTCAAGTTTAGAAATAATATTGTAGATGTAATTTCTAATTACGTAAAACTTAAACGTAGTGGTCATAATATGGTAGGACTTTGCCCTTTTCATTCGGAAAAAACACCATCATTTAATGTATATCAAGAAAGTGAATCATTTTATTGCTTTGGTTGTGGCTTTGGTGGAGATGTAATCACATTTATTAGAATGATAGAAAATCTAGATTATATAGAATCTATTAAATTCTTGGCCAATAGATCTGGATTAGAACTCCCAGAAGATACCGAAAAAGATAACTTTACAAGCATTAAAAATAGAATATACGAAATAAATAGAGAATCAGCAAAATATTTTCACAAAATGCTTTATAGTAATGAGGGTAATAAGGCACTATTATATCTAAAGTCTAGAGCTTTAAGTGAAAATACTATAAAACACTTTGGTCTTGGATATGCTCCAAAATCAAGATATTCACTAGTAAATTATCTTACATCTAAAGGCTTTAAAAACTCAGAAATAATACAAGCAAACCTTGCATATGGTAATAAAAGTGGAAATATATCGGATAGATTTTTTGATAGAGTAATGTTCCCCATAATAGATCTAAGAGGAAATGTAATCGCTTTCGGCGGAAGAATAATGAATAATTCCAAACCAAAATATTTAAATACTTCTGACACACCAGTTTTTAAAAAAACTCAAAATTTATTTTCTTTAAACTTCGCCAAAAAGTCTAAAGAAAACAAATTAATACTAACAGAAGGATATATGGACGTAATAACTCTTAATCAAGCTGGATTTGAAAACTCCATTGCAACACTTGGAACATCGTTAACAAAAGAACAGGTGAACCTTATATCAAGATATACAAATGAAGTTATAATCTCATATGATTCTGATGAAGCAGGTCAAAAGGCCACTAAAAGAGCAATATCCTTACTTAGAGAATCAGATTTAATAATTAGGGTTCTAAATATTCCAAAAGGAAAAGACCCTGATGAATATATAAAATCATTCGGAAAAGACGGCCCATTAAAATTTAAACAATTAATTGAAAAATCTGAAAATGATATTTTATATTTACTTGACAAAATAAAAAAAGATAAAAATTTAGGCACTCCTGAAGGAAAAATAGAATATTTAAACGAAGCATCTAAAATTTTAGTTGGACTTAATAATAGAATGGAAAGAGAAATTTACGCATCTAAATTAAGCGAAGAAATTGGAATTGAAAAACATTCTATTATGTTACAAGTAGACAAACTACTAAAAAAGAAATATAAAATAAATAATAAAAAACAATTTAATGCCTTAAGGCAAAACACTATAGCTAGAAAAGATAATATAAATCCCGAAAAATTTGATAATTTAAGAGCTGCTAATGCAGAAGAAGCTTTAATTTCATATTTAATAAATAATCCGGAAGATGTAAAATATGTATATTCTAAATTAAAACCTGAAAAATTTAGTACTAGCTTTAATAGAGAAATTTACGAAGTAATTCTAAAAAAATATTCAGAAAATAAAAATATATCGCTTACCGACTTATCCATAGAATTCTCAATTGACGAAATTTCTAGAATAGCAAAAATGTTATCTAACTACATTAAACCAAATAATCCTAAAATAACAGTTAATGAATATATAGATGTTATATTATATGAAAACAGTAAAATAGATAGTAAAAAAATCATAGATGCTAATCTTGATGATATTAAAAATTTTATGAAAGTATTAAAGGATAAAAAGAAATAGGGGGATAAAAAAATGAATGACGTTCAGGGAACTGAAAAAAGGACTGTACTTAAGGACCTTATGGAGCAAGGAAAAGCTTCTGGGCAATTAAGTACAAAAGACATTTTAGACGCAATCGGGGAAATGGATTTTGAACCGGAGCAAATTGAAAAATTTTATGACTCTCTAGAATCAATAGGCGTAGAATTAATAGACGAATTTGCAGAAGTTCCAATAGAAGATATGAATTTTTCATTATCTCCAATACAAGGTCAATCTGATGGACAAATCGGAACTCCAGAAACAGCTGCAACTGACGATCCTGTAAAAGTTTATCTAAAAGAAATTGGAAGAGTCCCTCTTTTAACTCCAGAAGAGGAAATAGATTTAGCTATTAGAATTTCAGACGGCGATAAAAAAGCTAAAAAAAGATTATCCGAGGCTAATTTGAGGCTAGTTGTAAGTATAGCTAAAAGATACCTTGGTAGAGGTATGCAATTCTTAGATTTAATTCAAGAGGGAAACTTAGGCCTTATAAAAGCCGTCGAAAAGTTCGATTATACAAAAGGTTTTAAGTTCTCAACTTATGCAACCTGGTGGATAAGACAAGCAATAACCAGAGCAATAGCAGATCAAGCAAGGACTATAAGAATTCCTGTTCATATGGTTGAAACAATTAATAAAATTAAAAAAGTAGCAAGCCAGTTATTACACACTAGCGGCCACGAACCTACAGCTGAAGAAATTGCAAAAGAATTAGATATGAATGTTGAAAAAGTTAGGGAAATCCTCAGAGCTTCTCAAGAACCCGTATCATTAGAAACTCCTATAGGAGAAGAAGACGATAGCCATTTAGGAGACTTTATCGAAGATGATGATGCGCCTGCTCCAGCAGATGCTGCCTCTCACACATTACTGAAAGAACAACTTTCCGAAGTATTAGATACACTGACACCACGAGAAGAAAAAGTTTTAAGACTTAGGTTCGGTTTAGGCCATGGAAGAGCCAGAACCCTTGAAGAAGTTGGAAAAGAATTCGATGTTACACGAGAACGTATAAGACAAATCGAAGCTAAGGCACTAAGAAAATTAAGACATCCCAGCAGAAGTAAAAAATTAAAGGATTTTCTTGATTAAAAATTAGCAAACTATACCTTATAATAAATTAAACTTTAAGCTGATATTCCTTCTAAAACGGTAAAACTAAAAAGCCAAATAAACTATGCTTTTTTCCAATCACCATTTTATGAGGAATTTTTAACATTTGCTGTTCGTAAATTAAATAATATATCTTCGAAATATAAAAAATCCACTCTCTATTTTTACCATAGAAAGTGGATAAATTATTATAATTTTTACTTCTTTAGAGAAATTACTTCCTCTGCAGCATTTACTATATCTTCAGCACGCATATTATAAAACTCTTTTAAAAATGGTAGCTTTCCAACCTGCCCAAATTGATCCTTTATGCCAATAGCCCTTAATGGTACAGGAAATTCTTCCATTAAAACCTCACATACTGCAGATTTTAGTCCACCGATAATATTGTGATTTTCTACAGTTAAAACTGCTCCTGTTTTTTTAGCAGACTCGATTATTGCATCTACATCTATAGGTTTAATAGTGTGTATATTAATAATGTCCGCATTTATTCCACGACTTTTTAAAATTTCATTTGCTTGCATTGTTTCCTGAGTCATTATTCCCGAACAGAAAATAGAAACATCCCTTCCGTCTTGTAATTTAGAAGCCTTAAATAAATCAAAATCACAATCATTGCCAAACACATTTGAAATTTCTTTTCTAAACATTCTAATATAAACAGCGCCATCATAATCAACTATCTGGGGTAATGCTTTTTTTAACTGAATATTATCAACTGGCTCAAATATTACAATATTTGGAATACTCCTCAAAACTCCAATATCTTCAACACTCATATGTGTTCCACCGTTAAATTCAGCACTTATTCCTGGGTCTGAACCTATAATCTTAACATTTTGCTTTGCATATACAATCGATATAGCAATTTGGTCACAAATACGTCTACTTGCAAAAGGAGTAAATGTTGTAATAAAGGGAATAAAACCATAACTACTCATTCCTGCCGCAACAGATGCCATGTTTTGTTCAGCAATTCCAACCTCAAATGCTCGATCCGGATATTTTTTTCTAAGTCCCGCAATACCATTAGGCTTAGACAAATCAGCATCTATAACAACAACATTGCTGTTCTCAGACATTATTTTATCTAACTCAGCAGCTAACACTTGACGCATCTCCATTATTTAATACCTCCTAACTCAGCTAATCCTTGTTCCATTTGTTCTTTGCTTATCGGTATACTATGATTTCCAACACCAAGCTTTTCAACAAAAGATATCCCTTTCCCTTTTACAGTGTTTAAAATAATCATAGAAGGTTTATCACTTTTCTTTGCTTCAGTTATAGCCTCATCTATTTGATCACAATCATTTCCATCTTTAACAACTATTACATTCCAGCCAAATGACCGCCATTTTTCATCCAAAGGATCAATGGAACAAATTTCGTTAACAGGGCCATCCAATTGTAGCTTATTATAATCAGTAAAAGCAATAACATTGTTTAATTTATGGTGAGCAGCAAACATTGCAGCTTCCCATATTTGACCTTCCTGCGACTCTCCATCGCCTATTATCGTATATATTGTAGCAGCATCTTTTCTTATTTTAGACGCTTTAGCTATTCCCATTGCACAAGAAAATCCTTGTCCCAAAGATCCTGTTGTCATGTCAATTCCAGGAGTTCTATTCATATCACAGTGACTTGGCAAATTCGTTCCAGGTTTATTTAGAGTGTTAAGCCAATCTTTATCAAAATAACCTTTATCACACAACATAGCATATACTGCTGGTCCACTATGCCCTTTTGATACAATTAGCCTATCTCTTCCCTCCATATTTGGATTCTTAGGATCAATGTTCATATGTTTTTCATATAAAACAACTAACAAATCAACTATTGATAAAGATCCTCCTATATGACCCACACCAAGTGTCCCAATAGTTTTAAGTGTAGATTTTCTTATTTCAACACACTTAGATTTTAAATCTGTCATAATTACCTCCAAAAATTTTTAATTATATTCAAATACTACTTTAAATTATCTGGTCCAAAACTTAATGGAAGTAGCTCCTCCAAAGTAAAAATTTTTATATCATCTAAACTTTTTGCAACTATAACCTTCATATTTTTAGGATCACAAAACTCTCTTAAAAATTGACGGCAAACTCCACACGGCGGTGAATAATCAGAGAAAATATCACTCTGAGTTTCCGGTCCACCAACTATAGCTATCGCAGAAAATTCAAGATTTCCATCATAAACAGCCTTAAGCAACGCTGTTCGTTCAGCGCATGTTGTAGGTGAATATGAAGCACATTCTATATTACAACCTTGGTATACTCTACCATTTTTAGTTAAAAGCGCCGCCCCAACTTTAAATTTGGAATAAGGAGTATATGATTTTTTCCTAGCTTCTATAGCTAAAAAGACAAGTTCTTTTTCATCCAATTTAAAAAACCTCCTAGCTCTTTACTATACATACTTAAAATCATCTAATAGATATTATACAACAAATAAATAAACTTTGGAATATAAAACATCGCACAAATAAAAATATAAATTAAATGCAAATTTCATAAAATTAAATTCTTTTTTCATCAAAAAAGGAGCTTTTTCTCTAAGGAAAAAGCTCTTTTCATAATATTTTAGACTAAATTGTAATATATTTCGAACTTGCATATCCCTCTGTTCCATTATAATTAACCACGTACCAATCCTGAAATTGTCCTAGAATCTCTATATTAGTACCACGTGGAATTTGTGTAAGTATTTCTGAATTTATATCCGGCTTACTTCGCAAATTTAATGGACCAGAAGAAGTTGTTACTATTCCATAACGAATAATCTGCGGCTCTATAAATGGTATTCCAAAATATTCTGTTAAAGACATTACCATATTCTTTGCAATCAAGTTTAAATTGTTTCTAATCCACATCGCATCCTCAGGATTATCATGATATGCTATTTCAACCAAAACAGCAGGTACTCTTGTTTTAGTCAACTCTGCTAATGACGTAGTAGGTACTGCTCTAACTGCAGATGGATCCGGATATATTTTCTTTAAATTATTTACAAATATATCTGCCGCTCTTTTTCCATTCTCAGAATTCGCATAATAATAAACATCACTTCCTCTTAATGTCCCTGATAATTGCGGTGGTGCAGCATTCGAATGTAGCGCCAAATGAAAATCAACATCACTAGCATTTGATTCATTTATTGCTTGCGAAAGAGTTTGGCTTGGAGTATTTCTTACATACTCAATCCCACTTGAGTTAAGATAAGGAATCATTTCATCAGCAATGAGATTCATATAATACTCCTCATTACCACCGTCTACATATGGGTTATATTCTTGAAGTGATGGGCTAAGATATATTTTTGGCATTTGTTGCGATCCCCTTTTTAAATGTATTTTGTTATATCAATTATTAACAATCTTTCTAAAGAATTCTTCACTAGAACTACCTGGAGGTCTTAAAAATCTATGAAGACTATATAACGAATCGGTTTTTTTATATATTTTATTTACCTTTTCTTCACAATCAAGACTTGCCTTAAATCCCAATTCTTTTACGAGTTCTTCAGAATAAGCACACTTAGCTCCAAACGGATAAGTAAACGTATTTGGAACAAAACCTATATTATCTTCCATTTTTTTCTGCATTTTTATTATATCATCTGTAAACCTTTTTTTATATACAGTTTTATTTTCTCCTCTTTTTTTATTAGAACCCAAACCGGACGATGTACTAGAATGCAAATTATATGAATGATTTTGTATTTCTACACAGCCTGATGATACCATTTCTTTCAATTCATCCCAATTGCAGTGAGCATAATTCGGATTTTTATCTTCTATTTCACTGTATTGATCTACGCATTTTCCAATAGGAGATAAAACCATTTTACAATTATACTTTTTTACTAAATCAAATGCGTATAAATAGTTGTTATAGTAACCATCATCAAAAGTTAAAATAATTGGTTTTTCTGGTAATATTGTATCTTCATAAATATAGTTAATTAAATCCGTCATAAATATTGTCGTATATCCATTATCATTAAGATATTTTAAATCTCTTTCAAACGTTTTTGACGATACTATATATTTTCCCTGACATTTTCTATCTTTCAAAATACCATGGTACATTACTATTGGTACTTCTATATAAGACTCCTCGTTATTTTCTTTTTCTCCAAACACATTTATTGCCGTAATTATAACAAATATAATTATAGCCATTGTTGAAAATACTGCTCTTTTTGATAACTTTAAACTAACATACATAGTATTCAGTCCTTTATGGATTCTATTGTAATTATTATTATGGACTAATTTATTTTATGACATATCAAAGTATGTTTTTATAGCGTTTTTCAATTAACAAAAAAGAGCTATTTAAGCCCCTTTTTAATAAAATTATTTTTTAATATTTCTATTACATAACTCTACAACATCCGAATTTGTAATAGCATTTTTAAATTTATGTCTAGACATCTTATTTGAATAAGTAGTGTAAAAATTATTATTTGAGAAAAAAGTTCTTGTATCATTTTCTAAAATTATTGATCCATCAAAAAAAAGTGCACATACATCAGCATATTTAGCACAAAACTCTAAATCATGTGAAACCATCAAGACGGCTCCTCCACGTTTTACAAAATCCTTTAATAACTTAGCAAAATCAATTTTAAAATTTTCATCCATTCCTTTAGTCGGTTCGTCTAGCACAACCACTTTGGGCCTTAATATAAATATTTTTAATAAAGCTAATCTTTGTTTTTCTCCTATACTTATATCATAAGGATTTAAACTTAATAAATGATTTAATTTAAATTTTTTCGAAGCTTCGTCTAAATATTCATTTTTTTCTCGTTCATCCTTAAAAATATTGTTTATTGTATTTTCTATTTCTTTTCTGACTGTTTCTCTGGAAAACATTGTATCAATATTTTGAGGTAAAAATAGAATATCTCTTTTTTTACTTTTATAATAATTCTTCAAATTTTGAGAAAATAATTTCACCTTTCCCTTATAAGGTTTATTTATACCACTTATTATATCTATTAATGTAGTTTTACCTTCTCCATTGCCTCCTAATATGCAATAAATCTCACCGAATTTAATCGAAAAAGAAGCATCTATTATTATGTCTCTTTTTTTAATATCATATCTAAAATAAACATTTTTCAATTCTATAGCATTATCAAAGTTATCTCTAATAAAGTTATTTTCCAGTATTTTATCACATACAATACTTTTATCCTGAAATAATTTATTCAACCATTCTATTCCATCTTTTATTGTTAAAGGTGGTTTAAAATCACTATTAACTCTTAAATATACCTTTGCTGAATCTGGTACAAAATTTGTAATATCCTTTTTTAGATTTTTTATATCTTCTACTATTTCGCTTGGACTTCCCTGTGTTAAAATACTTCCCTTGTCTAAAATTATTACCTTATTTGCAAAGTAAAATATATCATTTATCTTGTGTTCACTTAATATTATAGTTGTTCCAAACTCTCTATTTATCCTTTTTAAAATGTCAAAAAACGATATAGTAAAAATAGGATCTAATTGCGATGTCGGTTCATCCAATATAAGTACAGACGGATTTAAAATCATAACAGATGCCAAATTTAATATTTGTTTTTCTCCGCCAGATAAGGTATAAGTATTTTTATTAACCCACTTTTGAATACCAAAAAAGTTTGATACTTCAGCAACACGCACCTTTATCTTATCGTTAGCTATTCCCAAATTTTCTAATGCAAAAGACAATTCATGAAACACATCATCAGAAACTATTTGGTTTTCTGGACTCTGAAAAACGTACCCTATTTCAGAAACTTGAGTTCTATCATCTATATTTTCAATAGGAATCCCTCTAAAAAAAACCTTTCCACTTCTTTTTCCATTAGGTATTAAAGCTGACTTAAAATGTCTTAAAAGTGTAGTTTTTCCACTTCCGGACTCACCACATAAAAGAATAAATTCTCCATTTTTTATACTAAGATTAATATTATTTAAGATTTTTTTATTTTCAATACAAAAACTTAATCTTTCTATTTTAAAATCCTCCACTTAACATCCTCCAAAAAGTTTAATATTGTCGGAAAAAAACACAATATCAAATAAAATATATATGTTACTAAATAAAAATTAAAAATGCCATTTTCTTTAATAAAATGTCCCAATACAGTGCTTATCCCTAAAAATATCAAGATTATCAATATTATAATATCTCTTACGTTAAATTTACTATCATAAAACCTTGTTCTTTTAGAAAGCCCATAACCTCTGCATTTCATCGATTCAAACATAATAACAGAATTTTCTAACGACCACATTACAATTGAAATTATAACTCTAGAAAAACTTCTTATTTTATCAACAAATCTATTATAATTATTAAAATCTCCCATATATATATTAAACTTCTTTATTTGATTTGCCTGATCCAGCAATCTATATATACAATTAAAACAAATCAAAAACATTAGTGATGTTTTTGGCAATGATCCTGAAAATAAACACAAAATATCTTTAAATTTTATTATCCTACCAAAACAATTAAACCACATAATAACTGATATAAATACTGCCGACAATCTAAATAGATTTTCAAAATACAATCTATAATCAGTTAAATTTACACCAAAAATCATACTTATAATTCCAATTACAACTACAGTTGGAATTATAGTCCAAAACAACCTCCATGTATTCTTTAAACCGTTAATCCTAAAATTATATATAACAGAAGATAACAAAGAAATCATTACAAATCCAGTATCTATAACTGACATAGAAATAAAAACAATCAGTATAAAATATAAAAGTTTAACGGATATATGATACTTTAAAAAACTATTAATCATATTTTTATACTTTAACAAAAAAGGAACCGAAAATTCGATTCCTTTTATCTACTACTTTCTCTTATTCTTCAACATTCAAATCGTTTTTCTCATTTGACTCTTCTGTTTCTATATTTAGATCCGGAACATTTTCTTCTTTATCTAACAAAGCTTTAATCGAAAGACTTATTCTCTTTTTTTCTAAATCTACTTCTGTAATAACAGCCCGTACCTTTTGACCTATAGACAACTCATCCTGTATTTTATCTACTCTCTTATCTGCAATTTGAGAAATATGAATCAATCCATCAACACCGGGAATAATTCTCGCAAAGGCACCAAAAGATGTCAAACCAACAATTTCAGCCTCTACAATTGTCCCAACAGGATAATCATTCTTTATTTTTAGCCACGGATTATCAGATTCTTTTTTATACCCTAAAGAGATTCTATTATTCTGCCTATCAAAATCTTTAATATAAACATCTACAGTATCTCCAACTTTTAAAACATCAGAAGGCTGGTTTATCCTGCTCCAAGACAATTCAGATATATGTATCAATCCATCTATATCTCCAATGTCTACAAATGCTCCAAAACTAGTTAAAGACTTAACTATACCTGTATAATGTTTACCTATTTCTAGGTTCTCCCAAAACTCTTCTTGTTTTTTAGCTTTCTTCTCTAAAAGAACAGCTTTTATAGATGCAACTACTTTTCTTCTCTTTTTATTTACTTCAATAATTTTAAACTCTACTTCTTTATTCAATAGGCCTTCATAAGATTCATTTTTTGACTCAGTCGCTTGTGAAGCTGGTATAAATACACGTATTCCATCTATCTGAGATAGTAAGCCTCCATTTACAACTTTTGTTATCTTTCCTTTAAGAATTTCACCCGTTTCATTTGCATCTATTATTTTATCCCAACTTTTAATTATATCTAATCTTTTTTTAGATAGCATTATCGTACCTTCTTGATCATCTGTACGCATTATAAGCAGGTTTAATTTATCCCCTACTTTAACTAAATCCTCAACTTTAGCATTCGGATCATAGGACAACTCGCTAATAGGTATAAATCCAGCTTGCTTTCTTCCTACATCTACACATACCTCATTTGGTTCAACTCTCACAACCACTCCTTGAACCTGATTATCAGTATTTAGATTTTTTAATGATTCCTCCAACATTTCTTCAAAGCTTACCTCTTGATCATTATCAATTTTCTTTTCAGCCTCATTATTGTTTAGAACTTCTGACATAGTCTTCAGTACCTCCTTTATGATGATTGCAGGTGTAGATGCACCCGCAGTAACCCCTATAGATAATTCTTTTTTTATTTCAGCAATCGGCAACTCGCCCGCTGTTTCAATTAAAAAAGTTTTACAGTTTTTCTGACAAATTTCCTTAAGTTTTGCAGTATTAGAACTATGACGTCCACCCACAATTATCATTAAATCAGAACTCCTAGATAATCTGTCAGCTTCTTTTTGACGATCTCCCGTTGCATTACATATTGTATCAAAAATCTCTGCTTTTGTATAGACCTTTTTTATAAATTTTAAACACTTTTTCCACTCTTCAACACAAAAAGTTGTCTGAGCAACAATAATAACATCAAAATCTTTAATATTATTGTTATTTTTTAATAAATTTTCTAATTCTTTCAAATTTTTAAAAACAAAACTTGTTGAAAAACAATTTCCTCTAATTCCCTTTACCTCCGGGTGATTTAGATCACCTGCTATTAATACTATTTTCCCTTCATAAGAGGCTTTTCTAACAATTTTATGTATTTTAGATACATACGGACATGTTGCATCCACATAATCAATACCCATATCTTTTATTTGTTCAACTATATCCATAGCAACTCCATGAGATCTAATAACTAACATTGAGTTTTTGTCAATCTCATCTAGTTTATTAGCTATTTTAACTCCTCTTGATGATAAACTATCAACCATCTGCCTATTATGAATTATTGGGCCTAAAGTACAAACGTTTTTCTCATTATCTAATAAATCATTTATAATATTTATAGCTCTATTAACACCAAAACAAAATCCAGCAGTATTTGCAACTGTTACACTC
>CAKSGI010000027.1 GCA_934454005.1 uncultured Eubacteriales bacterium
TCAATCAATAAAAAAAGATTCTAATGCTATATCTATTGGCTTTTTAATCTATTTTTCACTAACTCTTATTACCGTTCCAAATATTCTTCGTATCATAAAAATATTTACAGTTCCATATAAAAATAACCCTGAATTTAAGGGTATTGATCCCGTCATTTATTATTTAATGTTCTCTATTTTATTAATCACAGTGCTTGTCCCATCATTTTATATTTCAACTCTTATTTCAAAGAATAATATATCTAATATAATACAATTTAACAAATTTGATAAAAAGCTATGTTTTGCAGCTATTGGAGTAACCATGGCATGTTTTGTTTACGGAGACCTTGCCTCACAATCTTTTCTAAAAAATCTTAACTCTCTAGGTATACATTCTAAAATACCTAAAGCACCATATGATAATAATGTTTTATCCATAATTATGTATGCCATCGGAATTGCCATCGTATCACCTTTAGTTGAAGAATTCGTGTTCAGAGGAGTTATCCTAGGATCTTTAAGAAAATATGGCGATGGATTTGCAATTATTATTTCTTCAATATTATTTGGGTTTACTTCAGAAAACCTTTCTCAAATTCCACTTGCCTTTATTTATGGATTAGCATTAAGTTTTTTAACTGTCAGATTTAACTCTATTTTACCAGCAATTATCGCTCACTTTTTAAATAACCTTTTTAGGGTTGGACTAGATATAATATCCTACAACTCAACAGAGATTACTAGCAATATTGCTAAATCTGTGTACTTTATAGCACTAGCTGTCATCGGAACAATTTGCTTAGCCTATGTATTAAAAAAAGATAATAGATTTTTTTCTATTTCTAGATCGACTTCTATATTCAGTCTAAAAAAACGTATTAAAATTTTCCTATTTTCACCAGCAATTATTCTTGTATTAATTTTAATGCTTATTTTACCATTAAAAACTTTAATATGAAAATACAAGATAAATA
This sequence comes from uncultured Eubacteriales bacterium, assembly GCA_934454005.1. The sequence goes on from CAKSGI010000027.1 coordinate 957, forward strand.
TTATATGCAGTTAGCATTAGATAATGCTAAAATTGCTGAATCTGAAAATGAAATTCCTGTTGGTGCAATCATTGTAAAAAATGATACAATTATATCTTGTGGATATAACAAACGTGAAATTGGAAAAAATGCATTATATCACGCTGAAATTGAAGCTATAAATAATGCATGTAAATCTCTTGGAGGTTGGCGTTTATGCGGATGCGACTTATACGTTACTCTTGAACCTTGCCCCATGTGTGCAGGCGCAATTATAAATGCTAGAATAGAGCGAATAGTATTTGGTGCTTATGACAAAAAATCCGGAGCATGTGGCTCAGTTATAAATCTATTTAATTATTCGTTTAATCATCATCCTCAAATAGTTGGTGGAATTCTTCAAAAAGATTGCTCCGAAATATTATCAAATTTTTTTAAAAAAATCAGAAACAAATAATTCATTTTATTATCTACAAAAAATAAGTACATATTACAATTAATTATTTAAAATTGTAATATGTACTTTAATTATATTTTATAAAGTCTATAGTATTTTCAATTACCTTGCCCTTACTAATACTATTTGCTTAGATAGTACTAGTAAAGCAATTAAATTTGGAATCATCATTAATCCATTAAAAGTATCGGATAATTCCCAAACTAAATTTAGATTCATAACACAACCAAATAAAAGGGCAACAATATAAATTGATTTATATATAGCTACTGATTTTAAACCAAATATATACTCAAATGCTCTTTGCCCAAAATACGACCATCCAACTATAGTAGAAAAACTAAATAACACTATAGAAATAGACACAAAATAAGAACCAAAATTTCCAAACACCGTTTCAAATGCCTTAGTACTAAGTGCCACTCCCTCCTCACCACTACCAGTAACACCTGTGCAAAGTATACAAAACGCAGTTATTGTACATCCAATAATTGTATCGAAGAAAACTTGAAAAATTCCTAGCATTCCCTGCTGTTTAGGATCATCAACATTTGCTGCAGCATATATAATTGGAGATGATCCCAACCCTGCCTCATTAGAAAAAGTCCCTCTTGCAATACCGTATTTAATCGCTTTGGATGTAACAATACCTATAATTCCCGCACCAGCAGACTGAAAATTAAATGCATCCTTAAATATATCATGAAAAACCTTTCCCATTGAATCTATGTTTATAAATATAACAGCCAAGCCACCAGTTATATAAAATATAGCCATAAATGGAACCAATTTTTCACTAACAGAAACAATTCTACTTACTCCACCAAAAATAATTATAGTTACGATTATTCCTAGAATAATAGCGGTAAACTTAGGATTTATATTAAACCCCTCATAAAGTGCACCTGCAAGAGAATTAGATTGTGTCATGTTTCCCATTCCTAATGTAGAGCCAATACACGCAATAGAAAAAAATATTGCAAGCCATTTCTTCCCCATTCCTTTTTCTATATAATACATAGGCCCGCCTACAACTTCGCCGTTTATATTTTTTTGCTTATATAATCCACCAAGAATATTTTCAGCAAATATGGTCATCATTCCTAAAAATGCACCAATCCACATCCAAAAAATTGCTCCTGGTCCTCCAAGAGTTATAGCTGTTGCAACTCCTACAATATTTCCCGTACCTATCGCACCAGCAAGGGACGTTGTAACTGCTTGAAAAGATGATATTTTCCCATTTTCACTTTTTTTAAAAAAACCTTTAATTGTTCCAAAAAGCCATTCTTTTATACCCCAAATTTGAAAAAATCTAAACTTAATACTAAAATATATCCCAACAAAAATTAAAAATAATAATATAGCAGGCCCCCAAACAATTGAGTTTACTGTTTTACTAATAGTTTCAATGTTATTCATTGTGCCTTTCATTTAATCTCTCCCAAATTCAATGTAATTATAATTTATATGCACTTTTTGAGAATAAAATTAAAACTATTCCAACATATTATTTATTTCTAGATATTTCAACTCTTATATCTGCATTTTTTATAGTCGATAATCTATGAGCTACAATAAAACTTGTCTTTTTTTTCATCATTTGCGCAAATGCAGACTGAATATTTTGTTCTGTCATAGTATCTATATTGCTAGTAGCCTCATCTAAAATTTGCATTGAATGCTTTAAAAGCATAACTCTAGCTATACATAAAAGTTGTTTTTGTCCTGTAGAAATATTAGAAGCATTTTCAGAAATTACAGTATCATATCCATTTTCTGTTTTCTTAATAAATGAATTAGCATGTGCCCTTTTTGCTGCTAATATAATGTCCTCATCTTTAGCAAAAGGATTACCAAATGCTATATTTTCCTTTATACTTGCAGAATATAACCACGTATCTTGTAGTACCATTCCATACAAACTTCTAAGACTATTCCTCTTTATATCTTCAATAGGAATTCCATCAATTTTTATAATTCCACTGTCTACATCATAAAACCTCATTAATAAATTTATAATTGTTGTCTTTCCGCTTCCTGTTGGTCCAGTTATAGCAACCTTTTGTCCTGGATTTACATTTAAATTTAAATTCTCTATAATTTTAATTGACTTAGTATAAGAAAAACTTACATTTTCTAATGTTACATGACCTTTTACTTTTTGTATATCTATAGCATTTTCTTTATCTTTTTCACTTTCCTCATCTAAAATTTCAAAAATCCTTCCTGCACCTGCAAATGCAGATTGAATCTGAGTTACTACACCAGTAATCTCGTTAAATGGTTTTGTATATTGATTTGCATAACTTAAAAAGCTCGCTATTCCACCAACTGTTATTCTCGCATCTACAATAGCAAGATATGCACCTACAATTCCAACAGCAGTATACACAATTAAGTTTACAAATCTAGTCCCTGGATTTGCAAGTGACGAGTAAAATTGAGATCTAACACCAACAGATAAAAGGCTATCATTTATATTTTTAAAATTTTCAATAGATCTTTTTTCATAGGAATATGATTTTACAATTTTCTGTGAAGAAAACATTTCACTTACATACGCTGTCATCTTTCCCTGTAAGTCAGATTGTTCTTTAAAAAACTTATAAGATTTTTTAGATACAAACATTGCAATAAAAAGTGATAATGGAGTCAAAATAACTACCACTATAGTTATAACAGGATTAACATAAAGCATAAACAAAAATGTACCAATAATAGTAATTACTCCAGAAAAAAGCTGCATTATAGTCTGTAATAACCCATCTGCTACAGAATCAACATCATTTATAATTCTGCTAATTATATCTCCATGTGGCTTTGAATCTATATATTTTAAAGGTAATTCTGTAACTTTTTCAAAAACTTCTTTTCTTAGATTTTCTACTATTTTATAAGTAAACCTATTAGCACAGACACTAAAAACCCATTGAAAAGCTGAGCCTATCAACACCATTAAACTAAGTAAAAGCAAAATCTTAAATAAACCATAAAAATCAACCGAGCCCGGGCCTAAAATTAAATCTATAGATTTTCCTATTAAAACTGGTGAAACAAGCGTAAATCCTGTTCCAATTATAGAACTAAAAAAAGATATAAGCAAATACATTTTATATGGTTTTATTAACTTTATTACTCTTTTTAATGTTTTTATATTCATTTAAATCTCACCTTTATTTAACAAGATTGCGATTCACATATATTCTTATATACTCCACAAGTTTCAAGCAAACTATTGTGATTTCCTTCTCCAACTATTTTACCATTATCAAAAACTATTATCTTATCACAATTTTTTATAGACTTACTCTTTTGCGAAATAAATATAATAGTATTATCTTTAAACCTTTCCATAATAGCATTTCTAAGTCTGTTTTCTGTTTCTTGATCAAGTGCGCTAAAGCTGTCATCTAAAATAAGTATTTCTGGTTTTTTAATAATAGCTCTTGCTATTGTTAATCTTTGTTTTTGGCCTCCGGAAAAATTTCTTCCTCCTTCTTCGACTAACTCGTTAAATTTATTAGGTTTCTCATTAACAAAATCTAAAGATTGTGAAATTTCTAAGGCCTCTTTTATTTCTTTGTCTGAAGCATCTTCTTTTCCCCATCTCAAATTTTGTTTTATTGTTCCTCTAAATAACACGCTATTTTGATGAACAATTGATATTCTTCTACGTAAATCTAAAATGTTATAATCTTTTACATTTATCCCATTTAATAATATACTCCCCTTAGAGACATCATAAAATCTTGGAATTAAATTAACAAAAGTAGATTTTCCCGAACCCGTTGCACCTATTATTCCCACTTTTTCTCCGTAATCAATAGACAAATTTATATTTTCTATTGCATATTTTGAATTTTCAGTATATTTAAAGCTTACATTATCAAACTCTATTTTAATCGCATTTTCACTTTTAACATATATTTTTCTATAATTATTTTGTATAGATATTTTTGTATCTAAAATTTCATTTATCCTATCTGCGCTGGCAAATGCCTTTGTAAATATAACAATTAAATTAGATACAACTATAAGTGCTAAAAGTATTTGCATCATGTAATTCACAAGTGCAATAATTTCTCCCTGAGTAATATCCCCATGATAGGCACGCATTCCTCCAAACCATATAATACATACTATAGCTAAATTTATTGCAACATAGGTAACTGGGTTTAAAAGGGATGAAATCTTAGACACCCGACAAGATATTTCTAAAATATCACTATTTACATTATTAAACCGAGATTTGGACCAATCTTGTTTAGAAAAAGCTCTGATTACCCGTGTTCCTTCTAAATCCTCCTTTGTTATCAATGCAAGCTTATCCAAACTTTTTTGTATCTTTTTTAAAAATGGCACAGATTTTGTAATTATAAAATAAAGAGATACGGATATTAATAATGATGTAACCAAAAATATCATTGATATTTTTAAATCTATACTTATAGCCATGATAATAGATCCAACTATCAAAAATGGAGCTCTGATAACTAAACGTATAAACATAGCAACAGACAATTGTAATTGATTTACATCACTTGTTAACCTCGTTATTAATGAACCACTACTAAACTTATCAAGTTCCCTATGCGAAAATTCATTTATATGCTCAAATAAGGCGTTTCTAAGGTTTGTTCCAAAACCCTGTGAAGATTTAGCTGCAAAATATTGACACACAAATGTACTACAAAATCCGACTGCTCCAAGCAATATCATAACTATTCCCATTTTAAACACATATCCAACATCTCTATTTTTAACACCTATATCAATAACTCTTGCCATTATAAGTGGTATTATGAGTTCAAAAACAGCCTCTACTAATTTAAACATTGGACCTAATATAACTTGTACTTTATAAGGTTTTAAAAAACGAACCAATTTAAGCATATAATCACCTTGTAAAACATTAAATTTAAAACTTTATTTTAATATTCATATTATAAATAACTTTTTTCTAAATCTAGAAGCAATTTTTTAATCCTCATTCCACCCGCATAACCTATTAACTTTCCATTAGAGCCAATTACTCTATGGCAAGGTATCATTATAGGTATAGGATTTAAATGATTAGCAAGACCAACTGCCCTATAGGCTTTATCACGCCCTATATTTTCAGCTATTCGCTTATAACTCACAGTTTCTCCATATGGTATTTTTATAAGCTCATCCCAAACTGCTCTCTGAAATTTCGTTCCAAAAGGGTTCAATTTTACACTAAAACTTTTTCTTTTTCCATTAAAATATTCATCTAATTCTGTAATTGTCATTTTTATTAATTCACTTTCTTTTATAATTATATTTTCCTTTAATTGCGTTTTTCCAAAAAATACATTAGTTATCATACTGTCTTTTTCTACTATACCTAATATTCCTACAGGAGTATTATAATAAAAAATATATTTAGTATCCATAAATTAAGTCCTCTTTTTTTATTTATTTTTTCATTTCTATTATAATAAAAAAATTCCCTTAATACAAAATAATTTATAAACAAATAATAAAACTGAAAGGAGGCAATCAATATGAATGAAAACTTAGAAATGTTAAACTACATTCATAAAAATGCAGAAATGGGACAAGACTCTATATTAAAATTATTAAAAATTGTCCCGGACTCTAAATTTAAAGAAACTTTAAATGGTCAATTTGAAGAATATAAAAATATATATGATGAATCAGAAAAAATACTAAAAAATTATAATACAGATATAAAAAATATAAGTCCAATTCAAAAATTTGAAACTGACATGATGATAAACATGAAAACTTTAAAAGATAAATCTCCAAATAATATATCAGAAATGCTTATACAAGGATCAACCATGGGGACAATCCAAATGACCAAAAGGTTAAATCAATATAAAGATAAAATTGACAAAGAAATATATCAACTAGGCAAAAAACTTCTAAAAACAGAAGAACACAATATTGAAGACTGCAAAAAGTTTTTAAGTTAAGTTATGATAAATATAAATCCAAAAGAAATATATTACGAAAAAGATTCGCTTTCGTATCCCCTAGGAAAATTTCTAAAAAACAAATATAATTATATCCCCTGGATAGAAATAGATAATCATAATAATATTCCTTTATTTAGAAATAAACCCAATAGTGAATTCGCTAAAATTAAACAAAATATAATTATAGGAACCCGCAAAACTCATAAGTATACCCCTAATCATAAAACATCAGATTTTCTAGTACCGTATACTTCGTCGGGATGCTCAGCTTCATGTCTATACTGCTATTTAGTTTGCAATTTTAACAAATGTTCTTACCTAAGACTTTTTGTAAACAGAGAAAAAATGCTCGAAAAAATAATTAAAACATCTAATAAATCAGAAAAAGCATTAACATTTGAAATAGGTAGTAACAGTGATTTAATTTTAGAAAATACAATCACAAATAACCTCAATTGGACTATAGAAAACTTTGCTCTAAACGGAAAGGGATTTTTAACCCTTCCAACAAAATTTGACATGGTTGATACGCTTCTAAATTTAGATCACAAAAAGAAAACCATTATTAGAATGAGTGTCAACCCCAATGAAATAATTAAAAAAGTAGAGTTTGGAACATCTTTATTAAAAAATAGAATAAATGCTATAAATAAATTAGCCGAAGCTAAATACCCAGTAGGTTTACTAATTGCTCCAATAATCCTAATAGATAACTGGAAAATCCTTTATAATAATTTACTTTATGATTTAGAATCTAATCTCTCAAATAAAGCTAAAAAATCTATTTTTATAGAAGTTATATTCATGACATATAGCTATATACACAGAAAAATAAATGCTGATGCATTTAAAAATTCTATAGACCTATATAATAAAGATTTAATGACGGGGCGAGGATACGGTAAATACTGCTATAAACCTGCAATAAGAGTAGAAGCTGAAACTTATTTACAAGAAATCATATCTAAACACCTTCCTGATTCAAAAATAAAATATATAGTATAAAAGACTGTCATTTTGAGGTACCCCAAAAAATTAGATTTTGGGGATCACCTCAATTTAGGCAGTCTCTTATATTATTTTAACTATGGAGATTTATAAAATAGAATTTAACATGTCCATTATTTCTCTAATAACAATATCTTTATTCATTTGTCTATTATTGTGTGTTACTCTTATGCTATTATTATAATATTTATCTTCACTTTTACTATAAATACTAATAAATACTTTATCCTTTTCTCCTCTTGGATTCGCTTCATCTTCACAATTTAATTTGCCTGTAACTCCTATTCCAAAGTCAGCACCTGCAAAATCACTTATATTTTTGCTCATTTCATTTGCAACTTCTATACTATAAACACTATACTTGTCTATAGTATTTTCATTCACATTCATCTTAATTTTAAAATCATTTGAGTATGTCACTGCACCAAACTTAAATATAGATGACGATCCATCTATATTAGTAATACAATTAGCAACTCCGCCTCCCGTACACGATTCCATCGTGGATAAAGTCTTATTTTTTTCTATTAGCTTTTCAACTATCATCTTTGTTTTTGTTAATTCCATATTAACCGCTCCAATAAAAATAGTTATTACAGTTTTCCTCAAAATTATAATAATATACTCAACCTAATTTTTAAATAACTCTTTCAATATAGCTATCTCTTTTGCATGACCACTTGAATCTAAAGGAGTCTCTAAATAAAAAGGTAAATCTCTTAAATATTCATTATTAATTATCTTTCCAATTGCATCTATGCCTAAAGTTCCCTTTCCTATTTCAGCATGCCTATCTTTATGACTGCCAAATACCGTCATACTGTCATTTAAGTGAACTGCTTTTAACCTATCAATCCCTATAATTTTGTCAAATTCTTCTAAAACACTATCCATGTCATTAACTATATCATATCCTGCACTATAAAGATGACATGTATCTATACAAACACCTAGATGTTCATTTAATTCAACATTATCAATTATTTTTTTTATTTCTTCAAAATTTCTCCCAACTTCACTACCTTTTCCAGACATTGTTTCTAAAAGTATCAAAGTGGTCTGATTTTGAGTAATAATATCGTTCAACATTTTTGATATATACTCAATTGCAATTTCTACTCCTTGGCCAACATGACTTCCCGGATGAAAATTATACATATTTCCTGGAGTATTTTCAAGTCTAAGAATATCGTCTTTCATAACTTCAATTGCAAATTTTCTAACTCTTTTATCCGCAGAACACGCATTCAAAGTATATGGTGCATGAGCCAATATTGGTGCAAAATTATTATCTTTAAAAATCTTTAAAAACTTTTTAATATCCTCTTGGTCTATATCCTTAGCTTTGCCTCCTCTAGGATTTCTAGTAAAAAACTGAAATGTATTAGCTCCTATAACTATTGCCTCATTTATCATTGCTTCATATCCTTTTGACGAGGAAAGGTGACAACCTATTTTAAACATTTTATCTCTCCTTAAATCTTTAATATATCGTATCATTGTTTATAACATTTATAAATACAGTTTTTTATGTTTGCATATACTCTATCATTTATTCCTTAATCCTTTTGGATACTTATTCTTTAATATAAAATTAGAACATTTACCAAATCCCAACATTATTGATTCAACCGAAATTCCTACATATCCTTTAAAATTATTCTTTATATTAATTTCCTCCCCCTTTAAAAATTTTTGTATTTCAACAGAATTTTGTTTAAAATCAATTACATTTTTTATATTTTCTGGTCTTGAAGCCATAAATATACTATGATAAGGCTCTATTCTTGACCTTCTGACCTCACCAAATTTAACACCTGCTCTAATTATATTCACACCGGAAACATCCGGCATAAATCTGGGTATCATAATTATATTATTATGAATTTCTATAAGTTTAGAATATGGTTCATCACTAAATATTTTTTCATATAAATTATACGCTTCCTTAGATTCTTTTTTTATAATTTTATCTTTTACACTAACAATTTGACTATTTTCATATATTTTCTTTAGTTTTGCAACAAAATGTCCCTCACCCCCATCCATTGGAAATATTCTTCTAGCTTTATCCAAACCATACGCATCTCGTCCAAAGTTATTTTCTATTTTTACCAATTCAAAATTTTTATTTAAAGATAAAAACTTTTCAATAACATCCTCATTTTCTTCTTTAGAAAATGTGCACGTAGAATATACTAATATACCGTTCGGTTTAAGTGCCTTTGCTGCCGAATTTAAAATTGATATTTGCCTTTTAGCACAAGTTAAAACATGGTCATAGCTCCATTCTTTTATAGAATTTTGATCTTTTCTAAACATTCCTTCACCTGAACATGGAGCATCTACTAAAACTTTATCAAAATAACCATTAAGTTTGGAACATAAAATATCAGGATGAGACGATGAAACTACAGCATTCTTTACTCCTAATCTTTCTATATTAGATAAAAGTATATTCGCTCTATTTCTTACAATTTCATTAGACCATAAAAGTCCTTCTGAATCTAATTTTGCTGCGATCTGAGTAGACTTTCCACCTGGCGCTGCACACAAATCTAAAATCCTATCTCCCTTTTGTGGATCAAGTACTGTAACCACAGAACCGGCAGAAGGTTCTTGCATATAAAACGCACCAGCATGATATAATGGATGTTTTCCTATAGACTCGATTTCATTTAGTATATAAAAATTTAAATCTGAAAAACTTGTAGGCTTAATTTTAAAATTAATTAGCTCTTCAAGTCTAGATATACTGCATTTTAATGTATTAACTCTTAACCCTTTATAACTCTTTTCTTTATAAGCATCATAAAAATTAATATACTCATCTTTTAGCATACACTTCATTCTATCTAAAAAATCTTTTGGTAATTTGATCATCTTTATCCCTCAAAAATTTAAAATATAATAGCATATAATATTTTAGAATAAAATAAGACTAACTGCAAATAATATTTTCAGCAATATGTAAGAGTATTGAGCATCAATGCCCTAACATATGGCATATTGAAAATATTTAGGGGGTGAAATTATGAGCAACCAGAATAACAACCAGCAACAGAATCAGCAGCAGAATAAAAAACAGCAACAAAACCAGAATCAGCAGAACCAGCAGAATAAAAATAATAGATGTTTTGAAGACTAATTTTTAAATATTATTTTATAATAATTAAAGAAAAAATATAATGCGGTTTTATTTTCCAATTTTTTAACATCATAAAAATACAATAAAATATTTTTATCTGCAAAATAAATGACACTTCAAATTAACTTGGAGTGTCATTTTCATTTTTTATATTATTTTTTCTTCTTCGTTTATAACTCACACTATGTTCCTTAAAACCTTCTCCAACTATTTCTCCAGCGTCACCAACTATTATAAACACATTTGGATCAATTTTTTTTGCCATATCATATGTTTTATATACCTCTTGTCTTTTTACTGCACAAAGTAACACTTCTTCTTGTTTCCCACTATAACCACCAATAGCCTTTAATTTAGTTACTCCTCTATCTAAATCATCAAGTATATATTTAGAGATTTCCTCTTGTTTTTGGGAAATAATAAACATCACTTTACCTGTTCCTATATCGGTTCCATACAGCACCGAATCCATAAGTTTTGTACTCACAAAAATAATTATAATTGCATACAATGGGCTTTCTATATTTTTATAAACCAAAAATGAAGATACTACTACCGTCATATCTACTGCAAGTATAAGCTTCCCAATAGAAATATGTTTAAAATAAGTTCCTAATAAACTGGCTATTAATTCTGTTCCGCCTGTTGTACCACCTCTAATTAAAATAAAAGCCACACCTAACCCTAAAAATACTCCACCAAAAAGACTAGCTAACATCATATCTCCTGTATATTTAGGTAAAAATGGTTCTGTTAAATCTATTATTAATGACGAAAGAACCGTTGCTATGATAGTTTTTGCAACAAATTTATATCCAAGCAAAAATATAGCCCAAATAAAAAACGGTATGTTTAAAGCTATTATTGTAAGACCTATAGGAAAATTAAAAAGATAGTTTATTATTGATGCAACACCTGTAAATCCTGCAGGTACTACATTATTGGGAGAAGTAAATACATTCACTGAAATCGCAAATATAAAACTTCCTAATAAAAACATTATTGCATCAATAATATATTCTTTAACAATAGACTTCTTTTTACCTAAATTCATCTACCAAAAATCTCCTTAAATATTTTTTATATATCTTCAATTATTAACTCAAAAATCTCCCTCAATCTTTTTATGTCTCCCATTAAATAAATATAACCAAAAAGAGTTTCTAATCCAGTCGCATTATGATACTCCTCAGCAGTCGCATTTTTAGGTGTGTTTTGGGTATGTGCATTTCTACCTCTTTTAAATACAGACTTTTCTTTGTCTGTTAACTTAGCTAATATGCCCTTTATTTTTTTAGATTGATTTTTACAGCATACAATCTTTATCTTAAGATTATTTAATACCCCAACTGGTGCAGTAGAAGTGCATATAAGCATTTCTCTAACCATCAAATCAAAAACCGCATCTCCAATAAACGCTAAATTTAAAGTGCTAATTAACTTTAGATCACACTTCTTATCATATATTCTCCCCAATTTAAATCTCCTTTAATCTACAAAATCAAATTCAATATCATAAATACTTACTGTATCTCCTTGAGAAATTCCAGCTTCTTTTAGCTTACCTATAACCCCAGATTTTAACAATACATTTTGAAAATATTGCAAAGATTCATAATCATCAAAATCAATAGATCTCATGACATTTAAAAGCCATTTAGATTCTACAACATATATGCCATCTATTACTTTTACATCTATTTTTTTATTGTCTAAATTATCAATCTTAACTTTATGCACAGGTTCTGATTCATACCTTAATATTGGTGGTAATTTACTCAATTTTTCCCACACTTTATTTAAAAGTGGATCTACACCATGTCTTATCGGAGCCATTATTGGGAAAAATTCATACCCTTTTTGTTTTATATAATTTTTAAACTCTTCTATTTGTTCATCACTTGCTAAATCACATTTATTTCCTGCAACAATCATAGGTCTTTCTGATAATTCCGGATTGAACTTTTTAAGCTCTGAATTAATTACATTAAAATCATCAATTGGATTTCTTCCTTCACTTCCTGATACATCAACTATATGAACAAGTAATCTACATCTTTCAACATGCCTTAAAAACTGATGTCCAAGACCTACACCTTCATTAGCATTTTCAATAAGGCCAGGAATATCTGCCATAACAAAAGATTCACCATCCCTCATCCTAACAACACCAAGAACAGGCGTAATAGTTGTAAAATGATAATCCGCAATTACTGGTTTTGCTTGGCTTACAACAGAAATCAGTGTTGATTTACCAACGTTAGGATATCCTACCAATCCTACATCCGCCAATAATTTTAATTCTAACTGGATTTCCAGTTCTTCTCCTGGGATGCCTGGTCTAGCGAAACGTGGAGTTTGACGTGTAGCAGTAGCAAAATGTACATTTCCAAACCCACCTTTTCCACCTTTAAGTATAATCTGTGGCTTATCTGTAGATATATCTGCTATTATTCTTCCACTGCTTGCATCCTTGATAACTGTTCCTTTAGGAACTTTTATTAAAAGATCTTCTGCGCTCTTGCCTGTGCAACGTCCTGATTTTCCGTTTTCACCCTTTTTAGCTACATATTTTTTTTTATATCTAAAGTCGGCTAATGTAGAAAGATTATTATCTGCTACAAATACAATATTTCCTCCTCTGCCTCCATCTCCTCCATCTGGACCACCTGATGCCACATATTTCTCCCTGTGGAATGAAACCGCACCATCTCCACCATCTCCAGATTTAATCGTTATTTTAGCTATATCTACAAACATAAATTTTACTCCTCATTACTTTTCTAAATATTCAATTTTTCATTTTAGTTAAAAAAGGAATTAATGCATAAATCACACATTAAATCCTTTTAATATATTATAATATATTAAACAGTGTTCCTATTATTGGTAACGGCTTCTGAATACACTTTTTTGCATTAACTATCCCTATAATCATATAAGAAAATAATATCACAAAATAAACAATCCATAATAAAGACACAATGGCAATTAAAATAGTAGAGATTGCTGAAAATATTTTTGATACAACAAATATAACAAACCACAGAGATGTAAAAATTATAGTTTTTATAATTCCTTGATTTACGTGAAATCTTACAACCGGATTATCCTTATCAGAAATAAGTCCTGCTATCCAAAGAACTGCTATATAGGATAATACCGAAAATAATACTGTATTATCATTCTTATCGCCATTTAAATCATTTTTCATATAAAAATCCTCCAGGAATTTAAATGCTTGATATTATTTGCTTTTTTTTATAATTTTATCTATCTCGCTAACTAATGGCAAAGAAACTCTTTGATTTTTCATGGCTCCAGAAATTCCCATAATAATTAGTATAAACCAACTAACAGAAATAAGAACCACAAGCAAAACAAAAACTATCTCTGAAACCGCAGGAAAAGGATGCAACAAATACACTATAATTCCAGATAAAAAATATGAAAAAAATGCTACTGCAAATAATATCCCACCCTGCCTTGAATGAAACTTAACTTCTGGATTTTCTTTTTCCACAGAAAATAATCCCATAACAAACAATGGCCCTATATACGCAAGAACTG
>CAKSGI010000028.1 GCA_934454005.1 uncultured Eubacteriales bacterium
GAGTATAATAGGCACCAACGGGAGAACAAATAACTATAAATTTTAAATTATTGGCAGGATGCACTCCTAAAAAAGGATCTGTTGCTATTATAAATGGTCTTATATAAAGAGACGTCCCTTCACCTTTAGGAACCCAATCCCTATCTATATATACCAATTTTTTTATAGCCTCCAAACAAAATTCCTCATTTATTCTAGGTATACAAAGTCTATCATTGGATAAATTCATTCTTTGCATATTTTTAATAGGTCTAAATAAAAGTATTTTTCCTTCCCTTGACCTATAAGCCTTTAAACCTTCAAAAGTTTCTTGCCCATAGTGCAAACACATTGACGCTGGATCAAGTTTTATATTTTCATAAGGTACTATACGTGGATCATACCAACCTTTATTTGTATTATAGTCCATAATAAACATATGATCTGTAAATACTCTGCCAAATCCTAACATACTTTGAGAGGTTGGTTTCTTTTTAGGACTTTGCGTTAATTTTATACTTATACTTTGCATTGTGACGGTTCTCCATTTCATATATTTTTTCTTATTGTTTAATTAATGTATATCATTGTAATATGTTTAAATATGAATTATTAAAAAAGTTTATTTTTTGTCTTTATTAATTTTAAACTTCTTCTTATATACAAAATATATAACCACACAAGCTATACCACTTAATATTATACCAAATATGAATGGTCTAAATTCATCTTTCTTCAATAAAATTGAATTCTCCTCACCATTATCTGAATAGGATTCACTTGTTGCATATGTACTACCAGAACTTACTGATTTTATTCCATCACTTGTTTTAGAGGCACTCTTTGATGAACTCCCAGATGAACTACTAGATAAATTCTTCTTTGACGAATTTTCAGATGAATTTTTCGAAACCCCTGATTTAGATGAAGTACTTGAGTTTTTCTTAGAACTTTCGGAACTTTGTACAGAAGATTCTTTTAATCCTCTATAAACATTTATCTTATATATAAGCTTATTTTTTCCGTCACTTGATGTAACTGTTACCTTTACATCCGTATTACTTCCTGCGCCACCAAGAGTTTTTCTATTAACCTTTACTGTATCTGTATCATTTTCCGGTGTAGCATAAACTTCTACCGATTTATCTTCATATGGAACACTTAATTTATAATCTGTTATTGATGGGTCAAAATTTGGGACCAACATTCCAGACGAAACTTCAAGATTACTAAGTCTACACTTACTAGGTTCTGGAACAAATATTTCAAAAGAAACGGGATTTATTTTGTTTTTGCTAATTTGTTTTAGGTCATAATTAATCATATCATCAAGATCTATGTCCAATTTAGTTGAACCTAATTCAGAATCATCTAAAACTTTAAATTTGAACCCAACAAACTTAAATTCATCCCCACCTTCAAGATTAACCCCACCTGTTGATTCTAAATAAAGCAATGTTAACAAATTATTTTTATCATAATACTTAAATTCAGATGAATCTGTATTTATTCCCGGTTCAACTCCTTTAAACTCAATTTTAGAATTATCATAATATACTTTTATTCTAAATGCTGCTATATTAATATTTACATTAGCTTTAACAAATAAATTTGCAACTAGATCTTCTCCTGGCATTATTTTTTCCTCTGATAATTTCATATATACGTTACAGTCATTTTCAGCATTAACATTAGTAGCAGGAATAAAATTAATCACTAAAATTAATATACACACCAATAATTTTTTCACCTTTTAACCTTCCTTTCGTTTTTACATATAATTCAATGATTTGTGGATTTAATTATATATACTTATAAAAGACACTATGATATAATAAATATTGTAGTACTTAAATTTATAGGAGGTAATATTTTGGACGAATTTATTGCAGGGGTTGCACCAGGTGGATTAACTGGTAAAAGTGATATTAAACTATTAATATGTTATATTCTCTCAGGTATAGATAATAGTTTATCTAAAGAAGATATTATCTCTATTCTAAAAGATAATAATCTTGCAAATTATTTTGAAGCAAGCGATGCATTCTCTGATTCAATATCAACAGGTCTAATTTATGTTGAAAACAAAGAGGAAAAATTATACAGCGTAACAGATGAAGGAAAAATGATTGCAAAACAGCTTGATGTTGCCTTGCCACTTTCTATAAGAGAAAAGGCCTTAAAGGCCGCATTAAATACACTAGCAAAGGCAAAAATACGAAAAGAAAATGTCGTAACAATAGAAAAAAATGAACTGGGATATTTTGTTAACTTTAATGTCTCCGGTGGAAACATCGACTTAATGTCTTTAAAATTATATGTCCCTGATATAATGCAAGCAAATATGGTAAAAGAAAATTTTTACAATGATCCAGAGATTATTTACAGTACAATGTTAGCATTACTTACCCAGGACAAAAGCCTTGTAATAGACAGCCTTAAAAAAATAACAAACAATAAAACCTAATACATTTTTTCAGAAATTTTAAATATAAAATCCTTTAAGTCTTTATATGTGTCTTCTTTATCCAACTCGTTTAAAACTTCGTGCCTTGCGCCATTAATTAATTTTATATCCACATTCTTGCATCCGGCTTTTAACATGTTTCTATATACTTGCAAAACACCTTTAGAATAATCTCCTACAGGATCATCTGTTCCACTTATTAATAAAATTGGTAAATCTTTAGGAAATTCTTTAAACCAACCTTTTCGATTCACAAGCTTTAAAAGTGTTATTAAGTCCTTAAAACCGCTCAATGTAAATATAAAGTGTGTTTTAGGGTCTTTTTCATATTCTCTTACTACCTCTTCATCTCTAGTAAGCCATGCATACTCACTTTTAGAATCTTTTATTTTTCTATCGTACTTTCCAAACGCTAGATTATAAATCAAGTCACTTCTATACTTCTCTCCCTTGAACTTAATCATCAAATCTATAATAGAGATTAATGGCTTATAAAATGGTAAACTACCAGCTGTTCCCATATAAATACAAGCATCAATAGAATTACTATATTTTTCAGTATAATACCTCGCAATAAAAGACCCCATACTGTGTCCTAACAATATATACGGTATATTCGGATATTTACTTTTCATGAGTTTGTTTAGAGTATAAAGATCCTCTCTTAAATAGTTAAATCCATTTTCATGAGCTATAAATCCCAAATTTTTGCTATCTCCATGGCCTAAATGATCATTTCCACAGACAATAATATTATTTTTATTCATAAACCTTATAAAATCTTTATATCTTTCAAAATATTCACACATTCCATGTGAAATTTGCAAAATAGCTGTCGGTTCTCTTCTATCATACATATCAGGATAATATATATAATAAACTATATTACTTTCATTATCAGCACTTTTAAATGTTCCTGAATTATTCAATTTTACTATCCATCCTTTCTTTTTTATATTATTCTGTATTATGCACAATAAATAATCATATGATAAAAATATACCATAAAAGTTGCACAATTTCAATAAACATATAATCTACAACTTTATAATATAACCAACATATGATACAATTAATTATAGCGTATAGATATCTTAACTGGGAGGAATTATGAACAATCTTAGCAATATTTCAAATATAAAGGACATTCTTTCTCGTCATGGATTTAATTTTTCTAAATCTCTCGGGCAAAATTTTTTAATAAATCCAGATATTTGCCCTAAAATGGTCAAACATTGCGGTATTTCAAAAGAAGATGCCGTTTTAGAAATTGGGCCCGGAATAGGAGTTCTTACATATGAACTTGCCTCTATTGCAAATAAGGTCGTATCTGTGGAATTAGATAAACGTTTGATTCCTGTTTTAGATGAAACTTTAACAGACTTTAATAATGTAAAAATTATAAATTCTGATATTTTAAAAATTGACATAAAAAGTCTTATAGAAAATGAATTTTCTAATAGAAAGGTTTTTGTCTGTGCAAACCTCCCATATTATATAACATCTCCGGTAATAATGAGACTACTAGAAGAAAAACTCCCTATAGAATCTATTACTGTTATGGTTCAAAAGGAAGCCGCAGAAAGAATATGCGCTAAACCAGGATCTAGGGAATCCGGGGCTATTAGTTTAGCTGTAAGATATTATGCAGAACCTGAAATATTATTTAATGTTTCCAGAGGTAATTTCTTTCCCTCACCAAATGTTGACTCTTGCGTTATAAAACTCAATATATTAAAAAAAGCAATCTCAAATGTTAAAAACGAAAAACTCCTTTTTTTACTAATAAAAGCCGGATTTTCAAAAAGAAGAAAAACTATTTTAAATTCATTTTCATCTGGTTTATCCATACAAAAAAACACTATAATAAAATGCTTGGAAAAATCTAAGGTATCACCAAATTTGAGGCCCGAACAACTTACATTAGAAGACTTTATATCAATATCAAATAATTTATTTTTAATCCAGGGAGACAAAAATTAAATGAAAAATAAAACATATAAAAATATTTCTATATACTCTTTAATAATATCAATTGCATTTCTATTACTTTCTATTTTTTCCAGCTCTATAAATAATATTACTGCTTCATGCTTGCTTGGTATATCATCATCTATCTTGTGTATTATAGGAATTTGCTCTATTTTTAAATACAATAAAAATTAAACATTATACGCATATTCTATCTTTTATTTTTTAAAAAGTTTTTTTACCTATTCCACTCACGTTCATAATATCTTCAATATTATTAAAATTACCATTAGACTCTCTATACTCAACTATTTTTGATGAAGTCGCTTCTCCTATACCAGATAAACCTGCATTCGCTATTTCCTCTGCAGATGCTGTATTTATATTAATATAGTCAGAATAAGTTTCACTTTTTGATAATGCTCTACTTGGTTCGTATTCCTCATCTTCAGATCCATTTACAATGTCATTTTCCTCACATTGAGATTCTTCTTTATCAACATATACAATAGTCGGTTCTGTAATATTAGGAATAAAAAATGCATTATATCCAATTATACAAGCGCAAAGAACTATCGCAACAGATATTAATAATCTTTCATATGATATTTGTTCTTTCATCAAAATAACACTTCCCTTTTTACTATGTATCTAAAACTAATCTCTTTAACTATTATATATCTTTTTATATTTATTTCAAATTTTTTTATGCAAATCAAATAAATATATTGTAAATGATTGCAGTTTTTAAATTTATTGGGTACAATATACTAGATATTGTAATTCATTTGTAGGTGATAAATTGATAAATTTTTATAATAAAAAATGTTCTTATTGCAAAGAACTATTTAAAGATGATACCGATATTGTGGTATGCCCCAAATGCGGAAATGCCTATCATAGAAAATGCTATGATAAGAAGGGATATTGCGACCACATAAAAGAAGACTCAACTAGTGATAAAAATGATAACCACAACACACAAAATATGAAATCTTGTCCCAAATGTGGACATAATAACTCTGAAAATGCCATATTTTGCGAAAAATGCGGTACAGAATTTTCTCAGTTTAATAATAATCCTTTTGGAACTAATGCAAAACCTGACTTTCAGTCACCAATATTTGTAAATACTATAAATAATATAGACGAAAACTCTACAATAGATAATATAAAAGTTAAAGATATTACTAACTTTGTCGGCGTTAACTTTCCATACTACCTGTTTGTTTTTAACAGACTTAAAAATTTTAACATAAATAAGTTTAACTTTTCTGCATTTTTATTTTCTGGTGGATGGCTATTATATCGAAAGAAATATCTTCTTGGAAGTATTATCACAATTTTAATACTATTATGTTATATAATACCTTTATATATAGAATATTACTATTATAATGACATTATGAAAGATTTATCTAATATATCCGGTATCAATTTTTTCTCTATATTCATCAATAATCAGGAAATATCTTCAAACGAAATTTACAATGCATTTTATCAGTTAGAACCTATAAAAAAGATCTTATTCGTTCTTCCGTCTACAATTTTTATAGTAAGATTAATTATAATGTTCATAATTGGTTTTAATGCTAACAAGATATACTTTAAACATGTAAAATCCCAAATAAAAAAAATAAAATCTGAGTCAAAAAATGAAAAAGAATATACTGAAACACTCAAATCAAAAGGTGGAGTAAATACCCCATTAGGTATTTGTTTAGCAATTTGTTATATTATAATAAACTGTTTACCACAGTTTTTAATAAAATAAAAATTCAGGAGGATAAATATGAAAGTTACAAAGGCAGTCATACCAGCAGCAGGATTAGGTACAAGAGTATTACCTGCAACTAAAGCCATGCCAAAAGAAATGCTTACTATTGTTGACAAACCAGCTATACAATATATAGTTGAAGAGGCTGTAAATTCTGGAATAACGGATATACTAATAATAACTAATAGAGGAAAAGGTATCATTGAAGATCATTTTGATAGATCTCCAGAACTTGAAGAAAAACTTTTATCATCTAATAAAAATGAAACGTACGACGAAGTTGCTAACATATCCAAGCTTGCTAATATATTTTTTATAAGACAAAAAGAAACAAGAGGTCTTGGCCATGCTGTAAACTGCGCTCGATCATTTATAGGTAATGAACCATTTGCTGTTATGTATGGTGACGACGTAATAATCGGTGAAGATCCCGCTTGCAAACAGCTCATTAGAGCCTACGAAGAAACTGGACTTGGTGTTCTGGGAATAAAATCTGTTCCAGAAAATGAGATATATAAATACAGCTCTTTAAAAGTTGAAAATATCCATGACAACATATATAAATGTACCGATATGATAGAAAAACCATCTACACCAGACAAAGTTATGTCATTATATTCGATACTCGGTAGATGTGTTTTAACTCCAGATATATTTGACATACTAGATAATACTCCCCCAGGAGCCGGCGGAGAAATTCAACTAACGGATGCTATGTGTACACTAGCCCGTAGCAAGGGTATGGTTGGAGTAGATTTTACTGGCAAACGTTATGATATGGGTAATAAACTTGGAATAATGCAAGCTGCTGTTGAAGTAGCATTAAAACATAAAGAGATTGGCTCCTCTTTTAAAAAATATTTAAAAGATGAAATCCTAAAAACCTTGTAAAACATATACAATAATTTAATTTACCTAAAAATAGATCCTAACTTTAAGTTTTATATTAGAAAAAAGTTAGGATCTATTATTTTTTTCGAATTTTAAGTTTTATAAAGGTATCAGTGACTTACATTATAAAATAAATCATAAATTTTTAATCTGTTTTTTATAAATATAAAAAAATATTATAATACTTAATATAAATGACATAATTTCAGAAATCGGAAATGACATCCACACATAATTTAAACCTAATCTTGCCATAAAATATGCAATAGGAATTATTCCTAAAAGTTGTCTAAAAACTGACGTCAATAAGCTGCTCATACCATGATTTGTAGCCTGAAAAAATGTAGATAATACTATTTCAATTGCAGCAAATACAAATCCTGTACTTATTATTCTTAAAGCAACTACGCCTATATTTATCATCTCTTCAGACGCATTAAAGCCAATTAAAAGAGTTCTCCCAAAAAGTATAAATACTACTGTCCCTAAAATCATTATTATCAAAGCTATAATACATCCTAATTTAGTAGCACTTATAATTCTCTTTTTATTTTCAGCACCAAAATTATATCCTATTATCGGCATAAGTCCACTTGTCAGACCAAAAACCGGTAAAAAAACAAAAGTTTGCAATTTAAAGTATATTCCTAAAA
This sequence comes from uncultured Eubacteriales bacterium, assembly GCA_934454005.1. Next base: position 7,739 of record CAKSGI010000028.1, read on the forward strand.
CAGAAACTGCTACATCAGAAAAAGCAATTAAAATTGTATTTAATATTACTACCATAAATGCACTTATAGATTGCATTATAATCGAAGGAAATCCAACAGAATATATATCCTTAACTATTTTTAAGTTAAATTTAAAATGTCTAAAAGATATTTTTATTTCATGATCCTTTTTTACTAAAATATAAATGCTATAAATCATTGATAATAATTGAGCGATAACAGTTGCTATTGCTGCCCCTAAAATTCCCAGCTGTGGAGCTCCAAATAAACCGAAAATCAGTATTGGATCCAATATTAAATTTGCCACAGCACCTATTAACTGAAATATCATAGGATATATCATTCTACCTGTAGCTTGCAACATTTTCTCTATTATGCTTTGTATTATAACACTAAAAGAAAATATAGAAACACAACTGGTATATTGGACGCTTAAATTTATTATCTCTTGGTTTGTGGTAAAAAGTTCGAAAAACTGTTTCGTAAAAAACAAACCAAATATCAAAAATGGAATAAAACTAATTATTCCTAAAATTATCCCATGTTCTGCAGCATTATTTGCTTCAACTGTCTTTTTTTCTCCCAATTTTCTTGCTATAAGTGAATTAACTCCTATACCTGTTCCAATTGATATTGCTATTAATAAAACTTGAACAGGAAAAGCCAAAGATATTGCTGTTAAAGCCTCTTCACTTATCTGTGCAACAAATATGCTATCAACTATATTGTAAAGTGCACCAACAAGCATTGAAAGCATAGCTGGAATAGACATTTTAATCAATAACTTTAATATTGGTTCTGTTCCCATTCTATTTTCTTTTATGTTTTCCACATTTTCACCCCGATCTACTTTTTAAATACTTATCAATAGCTAATGCTGCTGATTTTCCAGCACCCATAGCTAAAATAACGGTAGCTGCACCTGTTACTGCGTCTCCTCCAGCGTAAATCCCATCTCTTGTAGTCATATATGACTCATCATCTACTACTATACATCCACGTTTATCAGTTTTTATTCCTTTTGTAGCTGATGTAATAAGTGGATTTGGCGTATTTCCAATAGCTATAATAACAGAATCTACATCTAATAAAAAATTAGATCCTTTTACCTCTACAGGTCTTTTTCTCCCAGACTCATCAGGTTCGGAAAGTTCCATTTTCACACACTCAATTTGTTTAACCCTGCTATTTTCATCTCCGTGTATTCTTATAGGATTAGTTAAAAACTTAAATTCTATTCCTTCCTCTTTTGCATGATGTACTTCTTCTAATCTTGCTGGCATCTCAGTCTCTGACCTTCTATATACTACATATACATTATCCGCTCCCAGTCTTTTTGCACACCTCGCTGCATCCATAGCAACATTTCCTCCGCCTATAATGGCTACATTTTTAATTTTTAATATCGGCGTATCATAATTATCCTTATATGCTTTCATTAAATTTATTCTTGTTAAAAATTCATTCGCAGAATAAACCCCTACTAATGACTCGCCATCAATTTCCATAAACCTAGGAAGACCAGCACCCGTTCCTATATATATAGCCTCAAATCCCATCTCAAATAATTCATCTACAGACAGTACTTTCCCTATAACCATATTAGTCTGAATTTTAACCCCTAAATTTTTTAAATTGTCAATTTCTTTTTTAACTATTTCTTTTGGAAGCCTAAATTCAGGTATACCATATACAAGTACTCCACCTGCAGTATGTAATGCCTCAAAAATTGTAACTTCATATCCTAATTTTGCCAAATCTCCTGCACATGTAAGTCCCGATGGACCAGACCCTATCACCGCCACTTTATGCCCATTAGATTTAATCTTTTCTTCATTCCTAGAGTTATTTTTTAAGCACCAATCTGCCACAAACCTTTCAAGTCTTCCTATTGCTACAGATTCCCCTTTGATCCCTCTAATGCATTTCGACTCACATTGATTTTCCTGTGGACATACTCTACCACAAATTGCGGGTAATGAATTAGAGTTTTTTATAATTTCATATGCTTCATCAATCTTTCCTTCAGAAATTTTTTTTATAAAATCAGGTATAGCCACATTAACAGGGCATCCATTCATGCAAGGTTTACTTTTACAATTTAGACATCTGGTAGCTTCTTCTATAGCCATTTCTTTTGTATAGCCCAAAGATACTTCTTCAAAATTTTTATTCCTAATTTCAGGTTTTTGTTCTGGTATGGCAGTTTTTTTTAGGTTTACGTTACTCATTATTATTACCCCTCATTAAGTTACAATTATATTCTTTAAAATCTCTTTTCTCCTCTTTTTTATAAGTAGAAAGCCTTTTTATTGTTTCATCAAAGTCAACTTCATGACCATCAAAATCTGGTCCATCTACACAAGCAAATTTAGTTTTACCATTAACAGTAAGTCTACACCCTCCACACATTCCAGTTCCATCTATCATAATCGGGTTCATGCTAACTATAGTTTTTATTCCATATTTTTTAGTTATTTCTGAAACAAATTTCATCATCGGAAGGGGGCCTATAGCTATAACTAAGTCGTAAATATTGCCGTTATTTATTTGACTTAAAAGTGCATTTGTAACAAACCCTTCGTGTCCATTAGATCCATCATCAGTCATTATATAAAGATTATTAGAAACCTCCTTCATTTCTTTTTCTAAAATAATCAAATCTTTATTTCTAAATCCGGCAATAATATCAACACTAGCACCCATATTATAAAGCGATTTGGCCTGAGGATATGCAATTGCGCATCCTGCGCCACCTCCCACAACAGCAACATTCTTGTTTTTATACTCACCTAAATCCGAAGCTTTTCCTAACGGCCCTATAAAATCGAGGATATAATCACCTTTTTTAAGGTTATCTAACATCATAGTTGTTTTACCGACTTTTTGATATATTATTGTAATTGTCCCTTTAACTCTATCATAATCCGCTATTGTCAGAGGAATTCTTTCACCATATTCATTGACTCTCAATATCACAAATTGCCCTGCTAAAGCTTTTTTAGCTATATATGGGGCATCTATAACCATTTTTGTTACAAAATGATTGAGTGGTTCCTTTTCTAAAATATAAAACATAATTATCATTCTCCTTATACAGATTTATGAGGTTACTAGGTTTGTAACAAATAAAAAACCTCTCTTGCAAATATAATGCAAAAGAGATTAAAATTATTGCTAAAATAATACGCTTTATTGTAAACTATCTAGATTTTTTGTGATTCTTTTAACTGGCCTTTTATTTCCGTCTTTATCGACTATCACAATATTTTCCATAGATTTTACAAAATTTGATTTTACATTGTTTATATACTCTTGCCTAAGTTTAGTCTGTTCCTCTTTTTCTTTTGCAGATAACTCTGTAATTTTTGATTTTCTTGCTAGTTCATTTAAGCGTTTAATTTTATTTTGCGTCATTACTATCTCCTATTCTAAAAGCAGTAGGTAAACATTCGCATTAAAATGTTTGCTACACCTAAAAACATTCCTTTGTCTTTTGCTGTTTGTTCACTAAATCTTTTTATTTCTGTGTCTCTTTCCATATTGCTTTGATACATCAAAAAAGGTATTGGATCTGCTATAATTTTATCATCTTTTTCTATCAGTGAAGATATAATAACAAGTTTAAAATCATCCTTAATATTATTTAACCCTTTTAGCAACGGACTTAAAAGATATTTATCTATGTCCTCTATCCTTTTAATCCTGCTTTCTATACTATTATCATTACTGTTATCTTCTATATGCAAACATACAAAATCTTGTTTTTTGTTAATCTCATCAAACAAAATATTTAATTTTTCCTTATAATCTTTCTCTACATCTTCTACAGTATTACATATATCACACACCTTAATATCTGCACTTTTGCAAAGTTTCTTCATATAATCTAATCTTGATATCACAGACGCTTTTAATTTATATTTATTATAAAATGAATCTATTTTTAAAGGTCTATCCAAATTCCAATCGATCATATTATTATCTTTTAAAACAGCAACCGGATCATATCCCATAAACGACAGAATTGAAGCTTCATTTCTAGCAACACAGTTATTAGGAATAGTCCTAATCAAACCAATTTGAGATTTAGGTGTTAAATAGTCTAAAACATGTGTTTCTGAAATAGCCAAAGGTGTTCTATTAAATAACTCTTTATGTGGATAATCTGCCATATGGTCGCAAAGCAGTACTAAGTATTTCATGACATCTATCCTTTTCAATTTATATATTTTCATTATACTATACAAATAAACATTTTTCAACTACATTTTTTTTGGATACACATATTATAAAAATAATAATTTTCAACTTACATTTATTATATCTCAAAAATACTTCAAATAAACTACTCTAATCATCCCTTTACATTTAAGATAAAACTAAAAAAGTTCGAGATTTTTCTCTCGAACTTTTTTCATAATATATTTAACAATCAAATTTTACTCTCTAAAAAAATTATCCCAGTCTGAATCTAATCTATTGGCAATTATTCTCTTTTCGTAATTAATATTTGCATTAGACAAGTGAAGATTTTTCTCGTTGTGTTTTAAATGATTTTTTTCATTTCTCGGCATTTTATTAGAATGTATTTGTCTTGGTTTATTTTTATTTCTTTGTTTATTGGTCTGAGTGTTTCTACTTCGATAAGACCTACCTTTCATCGAGTTATTTATATTTTTTTTTTAAAGAGCTGCTAGAAAAAATAACATAAACAACTCCCATAACCGATAAAACTATTAATCCTATTCCTCCGTACAACATCCATTTACCATCATCATTATTACTCTTATTATTTTTTATAAAGCCAAATGAATTATCATTAGAACCTGAGCTGGTAACTAATCCCCAATCGCTAGATGTCATATTTCCAGAACTATCCGAAGAAGTTGCATACACACTTGTCATATTAGATACTAAAAAAAGTGTTATAGACAAAGTTATAACCAATGAAACAACTAATTTTTTTACAATTTTCACCATTTTTATTGCCTCCCCAAATTTATAAGTTAAACCTCTTATCAAGCAACAGAATATATAATAACATAATTATAATATTTAAACAAGCCCCAAAATCACAGCAATCAATGCATGTAATTGAAAACTAATATTTTTAGTTTTTAACCTTTTCTTATAATTATTATTTTTTCTTTTTAAGTATTAAAAACAATACACCTGCTACTCCCATTAAGATTACACCCACTGCTGTAAATAAGCCTGTCCCTATTCCACCAGTGGACGGAAGTACTATTTTTGTAATCTCAAAACTCACCTCTGCTGTTGCCTCTCCCACTGTAAATTTTGCCACATATTCTCCTTCATTTCTAGGAGCACTACCTAGAGATTGGGTTTCACCCTTTCTATAATAAGAAATATTATCCACAGTAAAACTGTTCTTTGTTGCACTGTTAAAAGCTTCAAGATTATCAAATGTAGCAGGTTTAGACGCTCCATCCCAAACAACAATATATGATCCACCTGTTAATTCACCAGGTGCTTTTAAGGTTAGGTGAGAAACCTCTGTTTTACAATATTCCTTTTTACACTTTGCAATAATTTTAGCATTGTTACTACTATCTAAAGAATATGTTATATCATGTTCCTCCACCGGAGCATCTCCAAATTCAATTCCAGCACAAACCTCACAATCTGTTGAACATATATACTTTCCAGCCTCTGTGCAAGGTTTATTTCTTATACAAGAGTGTACCTTAGCGTAAACCTTTATCCCATCTTCATCAAACCACCAAACTTTTAATTTCGACGTTTCCGCCATTGCCTTTTCTTCGTCATTTATATAATGCAGATATATATTGCTTCCGTTAAAATCAAGCGCCGTATTAAACGCTATATCATTTGTACGTGGCCTAAATACAAAGTTATTAACTTTGCCCGAACGTGCAGATCCACTTAAACTCAATGTACCATTTGGAATTATTACCGTTTCGGTTCGAACATAGCCAGCACCCTCTTCATAACTTAAATCATAAGTAACGGATTCAATACCTACTACAGGGAGAGTTTTTTTACTTGTATCAATAATTTCTTTTGGAACTTCAATCCTCGATTCTTTCTCATCATAGGCCACAACCGTCGCATTATTATTATTATTAGAAATACTGTAAGTAAAATCACCTGTTTTATAATATACTTTTGATGATTTGCATCCAGCAAAAACATTTTTTGATAGGCTCTCAGCTACATCTTTTTCTTCAGCACTTTTAGCTCCATCACTATAATTTAAAGATACATTCCAATTACTTAATTCTCCTGCATTGTATTTTATTTCCAAATTACGATAATAACTCTCACGGGGAGCAAATACAATATTTTCAATATTACCTGCCTTCATTTTTCCATCTAAATACTTTACGACTGGCGGAATTACTACTGTTTTTACATTTTCATTTATAGCTGCACCGTAGGCCGCATCTCCAGTTACGCCGGTACCAACCATACGAAGAGTTCTAACCGCTCTTACTAAGGTACCTCCTCCTACTCTTTCTGGAATTACAACTCTTTCTTCACTTCCCGTATAACCCCAAATTACTGCTTCTAGCACTCCATCACTTCTAAATTCACTAGTGAGTTCATAAGTAAATCCATTCGAAGTACCAAAAGAATTAGCAGTACTAACCACTTCTGGCAGCATTAATGTAAATATAGCTAAAGACAAAATTAAAGATAAAATTCTATTTTTCATTTCTAACCCCTCCTAACCAAAATACCCTCTCACCTTTATATATAAAATTATATCAAAAAATGAGTTAATTCGCAAGTATTTTTGTTTATACTGAGCAACAAAATGAAGTAAATATCTATAATTTAGTCCTTGCATCGCTTAAAATTGCCTGTTTGAGTTCTCCTAAACTATTAAACTTTTTTTCCTCCCTTATATAGTCTACTAATCCAACTCTTATATTTTCTCCATAAAAATCTTTACCTTTGTAATCCATAACCCAAGTTTCTGATTTAGGGAATCCATCTCCGGTTGTAGGATTAACCCCTATATTTGTAACTGAACGATATTTTTTTCCGTTTATATATGTTATAGAAGAATAAACACCAAATTTGGGAATAATAAAGTCTTTTGGAAATAACTGATTAAGCGTAGGGATACCTATTTTTTTTCCTAACTTTTTCCCTTCAACAACTGTAAATTCGAATGAAAAGTACCTTCCAAGCATTTTCCTTACATTTGCAAGATTACCTGACTTTATATTCTCCCTTATAATCGTCGAACTTACAGTTTTTCCGTCCACCTTTACAGGTTCAACTATATTAACTCCTATTTTATTTAAGTTGCATAGTCTA